>JAEZCS010000183.1 GCA_023433445.1 Pseudomonadota bacterium
ATCTTGGAGGCTGCCAAGGAAGCGCGGGCAGACCTCCTCGTCATCGGCACGCACGGCCGAACCGGGATCGAGAAATTCTTCCTCGGCAGCATGGCGGAGGAAGTGTTGAGATATGCAGAGCTGGACGTCCTGGTCATCCCTTCGTTGACGACGGAAGGCGAGATGGAACCTACTGAACCGTCAGTCGCAGGCTAGCAGGAGGGAAGTGTGTTGTCGCCGGCACCGGCTTTGGCGGCATAAACTATATGGGCGTGTTCCTTCGGAGGTGCGGGGAAAGGGATTAGCATGGCATCCAAAGCATCAGACCTTTTTATCGAGTGCCTCGAACAGGAAGGCGTCGAATATATATTCGGCGTGCCTGGCGAGGAGAATCTCGACTTTCTTGACTCGCTCAGCCGTTCCACCAAGATCAAGCTCATCCTGACCCGCCATGAACAGGCCGCTGGATTCATGGCCGCCACCTATGGCCGCCACACCGGAAAGGGAGGCGTATGTCTGGCGACGTTGGCCGGGGGCGACCAATTTAGTTACGGCCGCGGCCTACGCCCAACTGGGTGGCATGCCGATCCTGATGATCACTGGTCAGAAGCCTATCCAGAGATCCAAACAGGGCCGCTTCCAGATCCTGGACGTGATCGACATGATGCGGCCGATCACGAAATACACCCATCAGCTTGCCAGCGCCGATAATATCCCGAGTCGAGTGCGGGAGGCTATCCGCCTTGCAGAGGAGGAGAAGCCGGGCGCGACACATCTCGAGCTGCCGGAGGACATCGCAGCCGAACAGACCGATGGCCGGCCGCTCAGGATCAGTTCGCCACGCCGTCCATCGGCTGAGGAAAAAGCGGTGCGGAACGCGGTGAAGCGGCTTGAGGTGGCCAAGTCGCCGGTGCTGGTGATCGGCGCGGGCGCCAATCGGAAAATGACGAGCCGGATGTTGCTTCAATTGATAGAGAAGACTGGCATTCCGTTTTTGACGACCCAGCTGGGCAAGGGTGTGATAGACGAGGCGCATCCCAAGTTTCTCGGCTGCGCCGCTTTGAGTGCAGGCGACTTTGTCCATCGTGCGATCCAGGCCGCCGACCTGATCGTAAACATCGGTCATGATGTAATAGAGAAGCCGCCTTTCTTCATGCAGAATGGTGGGACCGAGGTCATCCACGTATCGACGCGGTCAGCCGAAGTCGATCCGGTTTACTTCCCGCAGTATGAGCTCATTGGCGACATCGCCAACGCGCTCTGGCAGATCAAGGAGGATATCGTACCGTCGCCGTCTTGGAATTTTGAACGCATGCTTGAATATCGAAAGGCGGAGGTGGCGCACACGGACTCGATCTCGGACGATCAGCGCTTCCCGATTTTTCCGCCCTATCTTGTCCGCCAGGTCCGAACGGCGATGCCGACCGACGGGATCATCTGCCTCGACAACGGCATCTACAAGATTTGGTTCGCCCGAAACTATCAGGCGCGCATGCCTAACACTGTGCTCCTCGATAATGCGCTGGCTTCAATGGGGGCCGGCCTGCCTTCGGCGATGGCCTCGGCGATGGTCTATCCCGATCGCAAAGTGATGGCGATCTGCGGCGACGGCGGGTTCATGATGAACAGCCAGGAATTGGAAACTGCGGTTCGGTTGGGCCTCAACATCACTGTGCTTATTCTCAACGACAATAGCTATGGCATGATCCGATGGAAGCAGGCGAACATGGGCTTCAAGGATTGGGGGCTGACCTACGGCAATCCCGACTTCGTCAAATATGCTGAGGCATATGGCGCGAATGGCCACCGTGTGGAGGATGCGGGAGGACTCACGGCGTTATTCCGACAGTGCCTCGAAACACCCGGCGTGCACCTGATAGACTGTCCGGTCGATTATAGTGAGAACGACCAGATACTGAACAAGGACATCAAGGAACTGTCGGCCCAAGCGTGACGAAGCGCCAAGCTGGTTCGGCCCGCTCTGGGGAAGAATGATCGTGTGAAGCTCAAAGACGCCTATCCGCCCCACCTTGCGGAAGAAGCTCCGGCATCAAAGGCGGCACACGAAGCGCGACATTATTCTCGCTTGCAGGCCGGTTACTATATGCCCGGACTTTCGGAACACGCGGCACATCCGCCATCAGCAGCTCTGCTTCGCTGACCGGATCGCGCGGTATGAGCTTTTCACGCTTGCGTGCCAAAACCGCGCGGCGCCCGGCTGCAAACTCAGCTGTTATGCGCGAGCGCTTCCCGGATTGCCGCTTCAGATTCCCCATGCAGCGCCCAGAAATTGGCAACGCCGTCGCCGCGGACCCGGCGTTCGAGCGCGGCAAGATGCGAATGCCAGCCCGAGCCGAAATTTTCCGCATCCTCGCGTCCACGCAGACCGGCATGCGTGAGGATCAGCCGCGTCTTGCCATCCTCCTCCTGGGCCAGTTCGATCGTCACCTCGCCGGCCTTTCCTTCATCCCAGGTGAAGGCAAGCAGATGCGGCGCCTCGATACGAAGGATGCGCTCGGCCCAGTTCGCGCCCAGATGGGAGCGGAAGCGCTCGGGCGTGGGCACATCCTCATCGGACAGCCGGTCATGGTTCATCGTCAGGCCCAGCTTGCCACCCACCACGGGTTCGGTTGGGCCGCCCATGAACCAGCGGGCACGCAGGTCCGGATCGATCAGAAAGCGCCAGACTTTCTCGACCGGTGCATCGAGCAGACGTTCGAAACGCAGACTTTGAGGTGTGACCTTGTCCGGACCTGTCATATCTCTTCATCCTTCAGTGCAGTTTCCAGCGCATCGAGGCGCGAATTCCAGAAGCCTTCCCACTGTCCCAGCCAGTCGCTGGCTTCCTTTAGCCGGTCGGACCTGAGGCGGCAGAGCTGTTGCCGCCCGACCTTGCGCCGTTCGATAAGGCCCGCCCGCTCCAGCACGCCGACATGCTTGGCGGCTCCGGCCAAGCTCATCGGGTAGGGCGCGGCGAGTTCGCTAATCGGTTTTTCACCGAGCGCCAGTGCGGCGAGCATCCCGCGTCTTGTCGGGTCGGCCAGTGCAGTGAACGTGGCATCGAGTCGATAGTCAACCATGTGGTTTACTGTATGGATGATGATGGAATTGTCAACCAAATGGTTTAGTATTCGACGATTTGAGGAACAGCGTGGAGAAGAAGTATCGCTGGTCAAACCTCGCATCGAGTGAGTCTGTCAGGACTCACGCCTTCTCCAAACGGGATTCGGCTCCACGCATCTGGTTGTTCTGGCTGGCTGCTCGGTCGCCCAGCCGTTGGGCCCAAGGGCTGCGTGGCTTGTGAGCCAGTCGCTCTGCCGCGAAGGACTGAGCGGGACCTGCCATGCCTGCGCGCAGAGCGGCATGGAGCGCGGTGAGCGACAGGATGTCGCGCTGCGCGTGGCTGCCGCCGAAGCGCTGAGCGATGCCGCGCACGCTTGCGATCGTCTCTACACATTCTGCGTAGCGGCCCGTTTCGAAGGCGACCAGGGCTTCAGCAAGCGGCAGACCGACGGTGCGACTCATATCGCCATTGTCGCCCGCTTCGCCTGCTGCTCGGCGCATCCCGCGCAGCGTCCGGTCCACATCCGCCATGCGGCCCGCGCCGAGGAAGGCCATCACCGCATGGAAATCGTTGAAGGCATAGATGCCGTCCTCCGCCGCCCGCTCCCAGCAAGCGGCGAGGCTGGTGAAGCGGTCGCCAAGTTCGACGCCCTCAAGCTTTAGCCGCCACAGCAGTGCCGACGCGTCGATCCATTCGAGCACGAATTGCGCGTCGGGATCGGGCCGCACCTTCTCGTCGTAGAGTCTGAGGACCTGCGCGGTATCGCCAAGATCGAGATACAGCAGCGCGAGGTGCCACCAGTTGTGGTAGGCGAAACCGCTTTCGGGCGCCCAGTGCGCGGCGTTATCGGCGAGCCAGGGGATGCCGGCGTCGAGATCGCCACGCATTTCATTGACATGGGCTACGGCGTGAACAGACCACCCGTCGCGCGGGTCATGCTCCACAGCTTCCCGTCCGTACTGATCCGCACGCGCATAGTCGCCACATTCTTCCAGGCCGAAGGCAGCCATGCCCAGCACGTAGCTGCGGCCATCCTCCCCTGGCGCGTAAGCGCGCATCGCCTGTAGCGGCCAGTCGCGGAGTTCATGCTGCATGCCGAGGTAGAAGCACCCGACATGGGCATATTGCAAAGCGAGAAGGTCCCGGGGCTGTTCGCGGGCCAGAAGGCCAAGGCGGGCAGTGCCTTGCCGGAAGCGTCCATCGATCCAGTCCTGTGCTGCCTGCAGATGGATGCGGTCCCGATCATTGAGCGCGGCAACCCGACCGGCGCGCACGCTGCGCACAGCTTCGCCCAGATAGGCTTTGTCAGTCTGTTGCACCAACAGTCCCGCTCGGGCCGCCCACGCACCCCCAAAGTCGGGGTCCTCCGCAAGGGCCTCGTCAAGCAGCGCGACAGGATCGCCTCGGTAGGTTCTGATCAGGTCCAGCGCCGCATTATAACGGGCCAGCGCGGCGGACGAGTTGGTCGAGGCAGCATTTCCGTAGCGGTCTTTCAACATGACAAGGGCTCCGAATTGATGAGCAGGGGCGCCATTCGGCCCGGCATCAAATGCCCGGCGCAGAGATGCGGCGATGACGTCAATCTTATCGGCAGGGACAACATAGACAGGCCAATCGAAAGCCACGAACCAAGGCGCCCCAAGCTCGGACTGATAGGCGAGCGCTGCGGCCGTCCATTGCGTCGCGGCCCATATGGCGGCGAGCACGATCAGGAAGACCGTGATGACCTGGCCCCAAAGGATTTTGGTCGCGGACATGGCGACGGAATCGGTGGGTGCTGGCCAACAAATCAAGCCAAATCAGCGGAGAGGAAAGCCTAGCGCAGAAATACAGGGAATGGCGTATTTGTGCCCAATATTGGTCCCTGCCGAGGCGGCGGCACCTCGGCAACTACCGACAGGCCGCTCTCAGGGAATTGGCAGTTCAACGCGCACTTGGACGTGTGCAGGCATTCAGTCACTTCATGACGGTATTCCAGTCGATCGTGTAACCGGCAGCTGAAAGTTCGCGCGCCAACTCCTGCTTCCAGCCATTACTCTCATCCATCGCGGTCCAAACCACTCCGGCGAAGTCACTGGGAATATTTACCGTGCCGCGCTGGAAAGCGCATACGCGGTCGCGGCCCAGCTTCCCGATAAAGTAGCCCAGCTCAAGAAGGACGTTCTGCCTGGCACGGGGTTCGAGGGTCTCTCCCTTCTTGCAGCCCTCATCGTCCGGGGTCAGCAGAATGACGGCAAATCCGACATCGCTATTGGCCTCCACCTTTTCGATGACGGTGCGACCGCGATTGGCCTGCTCATGCAGAATGATCGGGGCAAACCCTATTTTCTCTAGATAGCGGGCAACCGTCTCGCGCGCCTCACCGTCATGGCCGTGGACGATGAACACCTTGTTGTTGTGTGACGAAGGAAGCGCCAGCGCTGGGGCAGAACTGCCGTGACTCATGACATAGGCCTTATAATCTCGCGCGAAGGGGATGATGACTTGGGACGTAACGGCGCGAACGTCGCTGATGATCTTGCGACCCGTGTAATAGTAGGTATGCCCAAAACTCGCCATGTCGTGCGGCTTTTCCGCAAACCGTTGAATAAGTAGTAGGGTCAGACCTAGCACCTTCTCCGGTTCCACCGGCCAGGCCAGCTTGTCACCACCAGCCATGCCGCCACGCGGTTTATTTTCAGCCAGGAAGGCATCAAGGTCCAACCCGTCGGTCAGCTGGACGTTATAGGGCACCAATTCCGGGCTCTCCAGCAAATGCGCCAACGTCTTCAGCGGACGATCGTAACTCTGATATTGGGCGCCCTGAAGGTCGAGCACCGCATTATTGATTTGTTCAAAAAGGTCAGGACTACGGCTCATTGGTCGCTATCGCCTTCCATACGAGCCTGCGCGGCACGTTCGATAATCGCGTCGCGATAGCGCTCCTTCATCCCTTCCATCATCGGCGCGACAATGGGATTGGAAGCGTAGTCTCCGAGGCGCTCGTCGATCATTGCTTCCATCTGGGCAATGGCCGCCTGAATGCTGCCCGGATCGTTGGGATTGAAATTGACGGCACCCAGTTCGCCATCGATCGCGGCGAGGGCCTTCTTGGCGTTGTCGAGCGTGCGGGTCAGTTTGTCGAGACCTGTAATCTTGACCATGGGTCACTCCTTGGATGAGCCTGTAGTCTATTCTACGATCACGGCCGGGCGAAGGGATAGTCAGGGCGCCCCTGCGAGACGGGGTCTTGGATGGACTGCTGTTGCAAGAAACTCTCGCAAATCCTGCGCACAGCGCTACATAATCGAGCATAGGACGTGGCGGCGTCATCCTGCCCTTATGGAAGGGGCCGATGCTTCTGGCCGAAGCGCCACGTCCTATGCCCTGAAAGGCTGCGGTGGACCGCAGCCTTCAAGCCTTACGCCGAGACCCGGCGATGCTTGGGCAGGGAAACCGCCTTGCGGCGCTTCTGGTTCTCCTGCTTCATTTCAGTGAATTCCGGCTCCAGCTCCTTCAATCGCTTCACCAGACCGGACAGGTCGTATTCATTGCTGGTCTTGCCGCGCCCAGGCCGGGTGCGCTCGATACGCTGGACAAGGCCGGCACTTTCCAGTTCGGCTATCTGACGCTGCACCTGCCGCTCACTCATGCCCATGCGCTCGGCCAATAGCTGCTTCTTCGGCCAAGGTCGTTGCGCGGCGTCCCACCAGATGTCGGCTAGGTGCATAATGATGTTGAACTGCACCGGGTTGATGCCAAGCCGTGCCTGCGCCTGCATCAGCAGCGACGGCACGATACAGAAACCCAGGTCCATGACCGGCTTGCCGTATTTCTTCTCTGACGCCTTGCGGGTGTCGGCCTTTGGCTTGATTGGCACGACCTTGGTGGGCTTGATAGATGAGACGATTTTGACCATGTTGCGTTACCTCGTTGAACGCAATATGTGCCGATTTCTACCCACTTGCAATGATAGCCGAGTGGACCCCTATGTCCGATCGCGCATGGACACCAGCGTCCAGTCGAGACAGGTCGCCCACGTCCGATGAAATAGGACAGTCCGGTTAACCTGCACATCGGCATAAGGGCATACGAACATAGCACTCAAAGCAGACCGGTCGCGGATGACTGGTCGGTCAATACAATTCCAGCACCAAATAGGTTTGGAATTTGAATGAACGCCACGAACGGCAGCTTCCACCCTTCCGATGCTAGAAGCCGCGACGATCCGAATCGGCCAAGCCCCTCCAC
>JAEZCS010000078.1 GCA_023433445.1 Pseudomonadota bacterium
AGAAGGGCCGCGACAACCGGGCGCTGTCTCTTGCTGCTCATCATCGCTGTCACCCGCTCTACCCTTTTACAAAAAAGCATATGTTCGTTCACGCCGGGAAACACGGCGCTAAATCGCGCCTCCCTGCCCGATACAGCTTATCCGATCAAGCCGGACAGGCGTTCCCAGAGCCCGAAAGAAGATAAATCGTTGAAAGTCACCAGCATCATCATGGCCAACAGGACTGCCAGGCCCGACCGGTACGCCCATTCCTGCACGCGCGGGCTGACGGGCCTGCGCTGTATTGCCTCCACCCCGTAAAACAGCAGATGTCCGCCATCCAACATTGGAATTGGCAACAGGTTGATGAACCCCAAGTTAATCGAAATGAGAGCCATGAAGAATATGAAGCTCTCCACCCCCAAGGTTGCCGCCTGGCCTGAAACCTCGGCGATCTTCAGCGGCCCGCCTAGTTCCTTTACCGACCGGCCGCCGCCCAGGATTTGCCCCAGCGTTTCGACCATGGTGCGAATGATCTGCCCGGTCTGCTTGATTGCGACGGCAGGCGCACGCCAAAGCTCGACCGGCTCGATCACCGGTTGAGCGGGCGCGATGCCGAGGCGCCCGACCTTGAACTGATTGCCGAAGCCATCCTGCTCCTGAACGGCGCCGACATGGCCTTGCTTCTCGACGGTTTCGCCCGATCTTTCGATCACGATAGTCACCGGCTCGCCGGGACGGATCTGTGCATAGAGGCGGAGGTCGTCGAAAGTCGCCATCTCGCGGCCGTTCAGCGAGAGAATGCGATCTCCCGGCTGTATGCCCGCCGCTGCCGCAGCACTGCCGGCCTGAACCTTCCCCGCAACGGCGGGTGTCCGGCTTTCACCGTAAACGAACGCAAATGTGGAAAGGATAAGAATGGCGAAGAGGAAATTGATGAAAGGCCCCGCCGCGACGATCGCCGCCTTCTGCCACAATGGTTTGGCCGGAAAGCTTTCAGCCCGCTCGCTTGGCGGAAGCTGGAGCCAGGCTGGGTCGGCCTGACTGGCGGCGTTCATGTCCCCCTTGAAGCGGACATAGCCACCGAGCGGGAAGGCGCCGATGCGCCAGCGCGTGCCCCGCCTATCGACCCAAGCCGCCAGTTCCGGGCCGAAGCCGATCGAAAAAGCCTCCGCCTTGACGCCGAACCAGCGGCCGACAAGGTAATGGCCGAGCTCGTGCACGAACACCAGCGGCCCGATGACCGCTACAAAGGCGAGGACCGTCAGCAAGAAGCCGGGATTTTGGATCAAGCAGTCAATCTTTCCATCACTTGGCCCGCCATGCGTCGCGCCTGTGCATCCGCTTCCAGCACATCGTCGATCCCGCTTGGCTCTGGGGCGCTATAGCGGTTCAGAACATCCTCCACAATCATGGCGATATCAAGGAAGCCGATCGCTTTATTGAGGAAGGCCGCCACCGCCACTTCATTGGCCGCGTTCAGGATCGCAGGTGCGAGCCCGCCCTGCTCCGCCACCTGCCGCGCCAGGCGAAGCGCCGGAAAGCGAACATCGTCCGGCGCTTCGAAATCGAGCCGGCCTGCCTGCGCGAGGTTGAGCGGCTGGCAAGGCGTCTCCATCCGATCTGGCCAGGCGAGCGCGCTCGCGATGGGAATGCGCATGTCCGGCGACCCCAGCTGCGCCAGGGTCGAACGATCCCTATATTCGACCATCGAGTGGATGATCGATTGGGGATGGACCAGGATTTCGATGCGATCCAACCCGACCGGGAACAGGTGCGCAGCCTCTATCAGTTCCAGGCCCTTGTTCATCATCGTCGCGCTGTCGACGCTGATCTTCGCGCCCATCGACCAATTGGGATGCGCCACGGCTTGGGCTGGCGTGATGTCGCGCATCTCCTCCCGGCTGCGCGTGCGGAACGGACCGCCGCTCGCAGTCAGGATGATCCTTGCAACATCATCCAAGCGGCTACCGGCAAGGCACTGGAAAATGGCGTTATGCTCGCTATCTACCGGCAGCAGGCTTGCCCCCGAATGAGCCGCCGCATCCATCATCAAGGCGCCCGCTGAGACAAGGGATTCCTTGTTGGCGAGCGCCACCGTTCCACCAGCTTTCAACGCAGCCATCGTCGGGCGCAGGCCAGCGCAGCCAACGATCGCGGCCATGGTCCAGTCCGCGCCTGCTTGCGCCGCCTCGACTAATGCAGCCTCGCCAGCGGCCGCCTCCACCCCGGATCCCGCCAAGGCCGATTTCAACGCGTCATAGCGTGCCGCATCGCCGATCACCGCGATCCGCGCGCTGCATTGGCGCGCCAATTTGGCGAGACCATCTACATCGCTATGAGCGGTCAGTGCGATCACGTCGAACGCTCGCGGCTCGCGCTGAATGAGGTCGAGCGTCGACATGCCGACGGAGCCCGTCGCGCCGAAGATGGAAACTTTGCGCGTCATGGGAGCACCAGAAAAAGATAGAGGACAGCGGCAATCGGCGCGGCAGCCACGACGCCATCCAGACGGTCCATCACGCCGCCATGACCGGGCAGCAGATGCCCGCTATCCTTGACGCCCGCCCGGCGTTTCATCGCGCTTTCCAGAAGATCGCCAAGCTGCGCGGCGACCGCCAGCAGCCCGCTCGCAGCGGCAAGCTGGATCGGCAATCCGGCGAAGCGATGGAGGGCGAAGCCAAGGACAAGAGCGGCCAATACGCCGCCGCCGAGCCCTGCCCAGGTCTTGGACGGGCTGACCCGAGGCGCGAGCTTGGGCCCGCCGATCGCACGGCCTGCGAAATAGGCGCCGATGTCAGTCGCCCACACCAGCGATAATGCCCAGAAGGCAAGCAGCAGGCCGCCGGGCTGCTGCTCACGAAGGAAAATCAGCGCCGCTACCGGCACGAAAACATAAAAGACGCCCAGCGCCAACCTGCCTGATCGTGTGACGAGGATCACGAAGAAGAAGGCCGCCACCGCAAGGGTGAAGGCGGTCCACGATAGCCCAGCCGCCAAGGGGCAGAGCAGCGCCAGCGGCACGGAAACCGCGAACATCGAAAGCCGCCGATGCTCGGGCGATACGCGGATCAGGTCCGCCCACTCCCCCTGCATCAGCACACCAGCAACCACGAGCAGCAGCCAGAAGAAGAAGCCCCCGAAATAGAGCGCCGCGGAGGCAAGCAGGATAAGCAGCAGGCCAACGACCGCGCGGATGCGAAGCTCATTGGACATTAATCAAAGCCCGCCGAAACGGCGGTCCCTCAGACGAAAGGCGTCCAGCGCTTCGACAAGTGAGCGCGCGTCGAAATCAGGCCAGAGAGTGTCAGTAAAATATAGCTCGGCATAGGCAGCCTGCCACAGCATGAAATTGCTCAGCCGCTGCTCACCCGAGGTGCGGATCAGCAGGTCCAGGGGCGGCAGATCTGCCGTGTAGAGGCCTGCCTCCACATCTTCCAGGGTGATGGCGGCCGGATCGACTTCGCCTGCGCGCACTCGAAGAGCGATAGCCTGCGCCGCTCGCACCAGTTCGTCCTGCGCCCCATAATTCAGAGCAATTGCGATGATCGGGCCGCTGTTCGCCGCGGTCCGCGCAACCGCGCCATCGATCATCTCGACCAAGGAAGGATCGAGCGCGCGGTAGTTGCCGATGACCCGCAAGCGCACGCCATTGGCATGAAATTCATCGAGGTCCGATTCAATGAAGCGCCGCAGCAGCCCCATCAGGTCCGCGACCTCGCTGGCGGGACGCTTCCAGTTCTCCGATGAGAAGGCGTAGAGCGTCAGGCATTCCAATCCCAGATCCCGCGCGGCCCTGGCAACCTTGCGCACGGCCTCCACCCCCGCCCTGTGCCCGGCGATGCGCGGCAGGAACCGCTTCTTCGCCCACCGTCCATTGCCGTCCATGATGATGGCGACGTGGCGCGCACCATGGCCGGACGCGCCGTCATGAGCGAAGTCGGATTTGGCCTGGGTCGCCATCAGGAGTGTCGGAGCGCGCTGGACACGGACAAGGACCCCGGCTCAGTGACCGAGAATTTCCTTCTCCTTGGCCGCCGCCGTTGCGTCGATGTCGGCGATGGTGCTGTCGGTCAGCTTCTGCACCTCGGTTTCCAGTCGCTTGCGTTCGTCTTCGCTGATCTCGCCCTTCTTCTCGTCGGTCTTCAGGCTGTCCATGCCGTCGCGACGCACATTCCGCACTGCGATGCGCGCACCTTCGGCATATTTGCTGGCCAGCTTTGCCAGTTCCTTGCGCCGTTCCTCGGTCAAATCCGGGATCGGCAGGCGCAGAGTCTGGCCATCGACGATCGGATTGAGGCCGAGGCCCGCCGAACGGATCGCCTTGTCGCAGGGACCCACATTGCTCTTGTCCCACACCTGCACGGACAACATGCGCGGTTCAGGCGCCGACACTGTCGCCACCTGGTTGAGCGGCATGTGCGCGCCATATACCTCGACCGTGACGGGATCGAGCAACTGAATATTGGCCCGGCCGGTACGCAGGCCGGACAGGTCACCCTTCAGCGATTCGACAGCGCCATGCATGCGGCGTTCGAGGTCGGCCTTGTCATATTGAGCCATGGTCTTTCAGCGCTCCTGATTCTGTACAATCGTCGCAACCCCGTCACCGGCCAGCACCTTCGCCAGATTGCCGGTTTCGCGGATGTTGAAAACGACGATGGGAATATTGTTTTCTCGGCAGAGCGCAATGGCGCTCGCGTCCATCACCTTGAGATTGTCATTCAGCACCTTGTCAAAGCTGATCTCATCATAGCGCGCCGCGTCCGGCACCTTCTTGGGGTCGGCATTATAGATGCCATCGACGCTGGTGCCTTTGAACAAGGCGTCGCAGTTCATCTCGGCCGCACGCAGCGCGGCAGTGGTGTCCGTGGTGAAGAAGGGGCTGCCGGTGCCCGCAGCGAAGATGACGATCCGGCCCTTTTCCATGTGCCGCACGGCCTTGCGCCGAATATAGGGCTCGCACACCGATGCCATCGGGATGGCCGACTGGACGCGCGTATCGTAACCGATCTTCTCAAGCGAATTCTGCACCGCCAGCGCGTTCATCACGGTGGCTAGCATGCCCATATAATCGGCGCTGGTCCGGTCAAAGCCCTTCGCCGCGCCTGCCAGGCCGCGGAAGATATTGCCGCCACCGACGACGACGCAGATCTCAAAGCCTGCATCCTTCGCAGCAGCGATCTCCGACGCAACGCGATTCACGGTCTCCGGCTCGATGCCGAACTGCCCCTGCCCCATCAGCACTTCGCCCGAGAGTTTCAGCAAGATACGCTTGAACGGCGGACGAGTCATGTGGAGCAAAATTCCATTAATTCGAGCAGACAAAGGAATGGCGCGCACCTTAGGCAGCGCGCGCCATTCTGTGAAGTCCTTAGCGTCTTCGAGCCGCTTGTCGAGAAGCGTTGCTTCCCGCGCGCCGCCCGAACGGAACGCTCTGTCAGGTCAGCCCCGGATCAGACGCCCGCGGCCGCAGCAACTTCAGCCGCGAAGTCGCTGGTTTCCTTCTCGATGCCTTCACCGAGCTGGAAGCGGACATAATTCTTCAGCGTGATCGACTTGCCTGCGTCCTTGGCCGCCTTGGCAACGACGTCGGCGATCGGCGTCTTGTTGTCCATCACGAACAGCTGGCTGAGCAGCGCGTTTTCCTTGGCGTATTTCGCAACCGAACCGTCAACCATCTTGGCGACGATTTCAGCAGGCTTGCCCGATTCGGCGGCCTTTTCAGCGGCAATCGCGCGCTCACGCTCCAGCAGGGCGGGATCGATGTCGGCGGCCGAGAGCGCCAGCGGGAAGGCGGCAGCGATGTGCATCGCGATCTGCTTGCCCAGCGGTTCCAGAACGTCGGCAGGCGCATCGCCTTCCAACGCAACCAGAACGCCGATCTTGCCCAGGCCAGGTGCGGCTGCATTGTGGACGTAAGGGACGACTACACCCTGGCTTACTTCCAGCTGACCAACGCGGCGCAGCGTCTGGTTCTCACCGATGGTGGCGATGTTCGACACCAGCTTTTCGGAAATGGTGCCACCGGCGGGGTGAGCCTGCGACGAAAGCGCCTCGGCATCGGTCACACCGGTCTGCAGCGCGACCTGCGCCACCGTGCGGACGAAATCCTGGAACTGGTCGTTCTTGGCGACGAAGTCGGTTTCGCTGTTCACTTCAACGGCAACGCCCTTGGTGCCAGCAACGGCAACGCCGACCAGACCTTCAGCGGCGGTGCGGCTCGACTTCTTCTGCGCAGCGGCAAGACCCTTGGCGCGCAGCCAGTCGACGGCGGCTTCCATGTCGCCATTGGCTTCGGCGAGCGCCTTCTTGCAGTCCATCATGCCCGCGCCCGAACGGTCGCGCAGTTCCTTGACGGCGGCGGCTGTAATCTCGGCCATGTTTCGGCTCCTAAAGTTTAATGGTTCAAATATGGACTAGGGCGCGGTCCGGTGGAGCGCGCCCTAGCCTGTCAATCTTGCAGTTCGAAGACCGCGGGATCAGGCCTGGACGGCGACCTCTTCGGCTTCCGGCTCGTCCAGAGCGCCCAGGTCGACGCCCGAAGCCTGCTGCGCACCACGGTTGCCCTTGGTGGCGGCGGCGGCGATGGCGTCGCAGTAAAGGCGGATCGCGCGGCTGGCGTCGTCATTCGCCGGAACCGGGAAAGCGATGCCGTCGGGCGACACGTTCGAATCGAGGATCGCGACAACCGGGATACCCAGTGTGTTGGCTTCCTTGATCGCCAGCTCTTCCTTGTTGGCGTCGATCACGAACATGACATCGGGGATGCCGTTCATGTCGCGGATGCCGCCCAGCGACAGTTCGAGCTTCTCGCGCTCGCGGGTCATCTGAAGGACTTCCTTCTTGGTGAAACCGTGGGTGTCGCCCGACAGCTTCTCTTCAAGGGTCTTCAGACGCTTGATGGAACCCGAGATGGTCTTCCAGTTGGTGAGCATGCCGCCCAGCCAGCGATGGTTGACGAAGTGCTGGCCCGACTTGCGGGCAGCTTCAGCGATCGGGTCCTGCGCCTGGCGCTTGGTGCCGACGAACAGCACCTTGCCGCCGGCAGCGACGGTCGCCGACACGAAGTCGAGCGCACGGCTGAACAGCGGCACGGTCTGCGACAGGTCAAGGATGTGGATGCCGTTGCGATCGCCGAAGATGTACGGCTTCATGCGCGGGTTCCAACGGTGGGTCTGGTGGCCGAAGTGGGCGCCAGCCTCGATCAATTGGTGCATGGTGACGACAGGTGCCGCCATAATAGTTCTCCTTCCGGTTTGACCTCTGGGAATCAGGAACTGGCAGCATCACGCCATCAGCACCGGATATGTGCGATTCCCATGTGGAATGGCGCGGCCCTTAGCGGTTGGCGCGCGGTAACGCAAGACTTGACGCGTCCATAAAGCTAGAACATATAGAGAACACCGGAACAAAACGAAGCCTTGGCCGGTTTGCTCCTTCAATCAGAACCGATGGTTCTCAGGACAGGAAGAGTGAGCGGTCTCATGTTCACCATTGTTGCAGCTACGGTATTCTTCGCGGCCTTCCTTCTGGCCGCCAGCGTCATCGTCGGGATGTTCGCACTGTATCATGAAAAGATGGCGGCGGCCCTGCTGTTCAAGCCCATTCCGCAACAACCGCCGGTATATCAACTGCGGATCAGCCGCCGTCGCGTGAGCCCGGACCGGCGCACCGTTCATGCCGTTGCGCGATCAGGTGTCTTTGCCGCCTGAACTGGTCAGGACGGCGACGCAAGCTTCTGCTTGCGGACGCGGGCGTAGGACATGACTCCGAATGGAATAGTCGCCAGGTAAGCAGCGCACAGCACCAGCAAGGTCAGCCAGGGATCGGTCAACAGCAGCGCCGCGAGCAATCCGGCGACCGCAATAGCCTCCAGCCTGATCCGCTTGCGCAGCCGCAGCGCAGACCAGCTGTAGGTCGCGATGCTGGAAATCATCAGGAATGCGGTAAAGGCGATCCAGGGCGCCACCACATACC
>JAEZCS010000220.1 GCA_023433445.1 Pseudomonadota bacterium
AGCCCTGCACGGTGACCGTGACGACCATCTCCTCGCGCTCGATCAGGTCTTCGTCCTCGATGCCGTCGGCGGCCGCAGTGATTTCCGAGATGCGCGGCGTGGCGAAGTCGCGTTCGATCGCCTCGAATTCCTCACGCATCACGGCGTAGAGCTTCTGGCGATTGCCCAGAATCTCAAGATATTCGGCGATGGCGGCGGCCAGTTCGGCCAGCTCCTTGCCGATCTCATCCCGTCCAAGGGCGGTCAGGCGGTGGAGGCGCAGATCCAAGATGGCGCGGACCTGAACGTCGGACAACCGATAGGTGTCACCGGTCGCCTCGGTCTCGATCGCCTCGACGAGGCGGAGATAGGGCGCGATTTCAGCGACAGGCCATTCGCGGGCAAGCAGCGTTTCGCGGGCCTCGGCAGGGCTGGCCGAACCACGGATGGTGCGCACGACTTCGTCGAGATTGGTGACTGCAATGACCAGACCCAGCAAGATATGCGGCCGGTCGCGGGCCTTGTTGAGCTCGTATTTCGTGCGGCGGGTAATGACCTCTTCACGAAACTTGACGAAGGCTTCGATGATGTCGCGGACGTTGAGAAGCTCAGGGCGACCGCCGCGGATGGCGAGCATGTTCGCGGGAAAGCTCGACTGGGCGGGGGTGTTGCGCCACAGCTGGTTCAGCACGACCTCCGGCGTCGCATCGCGCTTCAGGTCCATGACGATGCGAACACCCTCGCGGTTCGATTCATCACGAATGTCGCTGATGCCCTCGATCCGCTTGTCCTTGGCGGCTTCGGCAATCTTTTCGACAAGGCCGTTCTTGCCGACCTGATAGGGGATGGCGGTAAGCACGATGGAGCGACGGTCGCCGCGCCCTTCCTCGATCACATGGCGCGAGCGCATCATGATGGATCCGCGCCCGGTGTGATAGGCGCTGCGGGCGCCGGATTGGCCAAGGATCAGCGGCGCTGTGGGGAAATCCGGACCAGGAACGATTTGAATAATGTCGTCCACGCTGATCGCCGGATTGTCGATATAGGCAAGACAAGCCCGGATGACTTCGCCCAGATTATGGGGCGGAATATTGGTCGCCATGCCAACCGCGATGCCGCCCGAGCCGTTGACCAGCAGGTTGGGAAAACGCGCCGGCAGAACCTGCGGTTCGCTTTCGGAAGCGTCATAGTTGGGCTGGAAATCAACGGTGTCCTTGTCGAGATCCTCCAGCAGGGCGTTGGTGACTTTGGCCAGGCGCGCTTCGGTATAGCGCATGGCCGCTGGCGGATCAGGGTCCATCGAACCGAAGTTCCCCTGACCATCAATCAAAGGCACCCGCATCGCCCAATCCTGGGTCATGCGCGCCAAGGCGTCGTAGATCGGGCTGTCGCCGTGGGGGTGATATTTACCGATCACGTCACCGACGATGCGGGCCGACTTGCGATAGGGCTTGTTATAGGTAAAGCCCGATTCATGGGCCGAGAAGAGGATGCGGCGGTGCACCGGCTTCAACCCGTCGCGCACGTCCGGCAAGGCTCGGGCGACGATGACCGACATGGCATAGTCGAGATAGCTGGCCTTCATCTCCTCCACGATGGAGATGGGGCTGATGTCCGAAGGGTCGGCGAGGGCAGTCTCGTCGGTCAATGCGATTCTCTTTTTGGATGGAACTGTTTCGTTGCTCATGCACTAGCGGAGCGAAACAAATCTGTCACCCCTCGCGCGCACGCGCGCTCGCGTCAGATCAAGCTGCAAGAAAGGGCTGACAGGCGGAAAACAGCTGCATATACGATGTTCAAACATCATTCACGCGCCGCCCCCTAAACGGCGCTTAATCAAAGGGCGCCTTTCCCCCAAGGCGCACAGAGGAGAAGATGATCATGCGTTTTGTATCCCCCGTGGCGCTCGCGCTGGCCCTTGCGCTGACCGGAGGCGCTATTTCCGCGCCTGCGATGGCGGCCAAGAAAGAAGACAAGAAGGGCAGCGCGCCCAAGCTCAATGTGTCGCCCGACGTGATCAAGGCGCTTCAGGTCGCACAGGAAGCGGCAAACAAGAACGACTTCGCCGCTGCCAAGGCAGCGCTGGCGGACGCGGACAGCAAGGCCAAGTCGAACGACGACAAATATCAGATCGGCGCCGTCAAGCTGAACGCATCGATCTCGGCCAAGGACAGCGCGATGCAGGGAGAAGCGCTGACGCAAATGCTTGAAAGCGGACTGACGCCGCCGGAACAGGCGGGTCAGTTCAACGCGGTCGCAGCCGACCAGGCCATGCAGGCGAAAAACTATGATCTGGCGATCCAGCGCGCACAGGCCGCTGCGCAGCTGAACTATAAGCCCGAGGCGGTCAACGCGACGTTGGCGCAGGCCTATTTCGGTAAGGCGGGCACCGCCAACGCCACTGCTGAACCCGCACGTGGCCTCAATCAAAAGGGCCTCGCCGCCCTGAAGGCGGCCGCCGACGCCACGAAGGCCGCCGGTGGCCAGGTTCCGGCCCAGTGGTACCAGATCGGTGTCAGCCGCGCGGCGGCTTCGCGCCTGCCTGAGGTGACCGAGTGGGCGACCTGGGCGTATGAGGCGGCTCCCAACGGAGAAAATCTCCGCACGCTCGTTCGCCTGTTCCAGCAGTCGAACCCGAACATCACCAACCGCGAGAATCTGGACGTTCTGCGCCTGATGGCGGCATCGGGCGGCCTGGTGGTGGCCGGGGATTTCCTTGAATATGGGGAAATGGCGTCCAAGACGGGTATCTATGGCGAGGTAAAAACTGCGATCGACCAAGGCCGCGCCAAGGGCGTGCTGACGGGCTCTTCGGGCGCTGAACTCTATCAGACCGCGACGCCGAAGATCGCTGGCGACAAGGCGTCGCTTGGTTCGGCAGAGGCTGACGCTCGCAAGGCGGCCAACGGCAAGATCGCAGCGGCGACAGCTGACGCCTATCTTGGCTATGGCGACTATGCCAAGGCGGCCGCCATGTTCGAGCTTGCCAAGCAGAAGGGCGGGGTCGATGCGGACGAGGTGAATACGCGTCTTGGCATTGCCAAGGCTCTGGGCGGGGACGTTGCGTCGGCAAAGACGGCGTTCCAATCGGTCCAGGCGGGCACCCGCAAGAAGATCGCCGACCTTTGGCTCAGCTATCTCGCGACCAAGGCATAAGCAGAAGGAGGGTGCGTCGCTTATTTGAGCGGCGCACCTTTTCATATCGACATGACAGGGACCGGCGCCTTACCTGGGCGTCTGACATAAAAGGGGACGGCCGACATGATCGGGCTGCGAAAATCCATGCTGAAATCAGGGCTTCTTGCGATCACGGCTCTTGCAGCCATATCCGCGCCAGCGGCGGCGAAAAAGGCGTCAACCGCCGGGCCGGTTATCACCATGTCCGAAGGGTTCCGGGCAGCTGCGCAGGCGGCGGATAATGCGATCAAGGCTGGAGACGCGAACACGGCGCAGGCGCAGATTAGCGGGCTGATGCCGGTCAGCGATTATGAATCCTATGTCGCGGCCGCTTTGCGGTTCGAGCTGGCGGTCCTCAAGCGTAATTTCCAGGGCCAGCGCGTGGCGTTGACCGACATGTTCAAAACCAATTCCGTGCCCAAGAAGGATGCACCTCGCCTGCGCTACACCGCCGGCTACCTGTCCTATGTCGTGGGCAATTATGACGACGCCCTGGCGCAGCTCGATTACGCCAAGACGCTGGGTTATGAAGGCATCGACGCAACGACGCTGCGTGCGGACATCTACCTGCGCAAGAACAAGGCCAAGGACGCGCGTCCCTTTGTCCAGGACGCGCTGGCCCGGCAGCGGGCGTCAGGTCAGGCTATCCCGGCTGCCTGGTATGATCGCGCAATCTCCATGGCTTATGCGGCCGGAGACTGGGCCGAGGTTGGGTCGCTGTATCGCGAACGCCTGACCCAATATGGATCAGCAGGAGAGTGGCGGTCTGCACTTTCCAACTATATGACGGCGCCGGGAACCGACGCACAGCCGCAGCTTGACCTCTATCGCCTGCAGGCGGCCAATGGAGCGATGGCGAGCGAGCGTGATTATCAAGCCTACGCCCAGCTCGCTGAAAAAGCGGGCAACTATGCTGAGGCCAAGGCTATTATCGAGGCCGGGCGTTCTGCGGGCAAGATGACGCCGACACAGGCGGTGACAGCGAACCTCATGAAGAGCGTGACCCCCAAGGCGGTGAAGGAAATCGCTGCCCTGCCAGCGGCCGCGAAGAAAGCTGAAGGCGCGAAGGATGGGTCGGCAGCGATGGCGGTGGCGGACAGCTATTTCTCGCTCAGCCAGTTTCCTCAGGCGGTCGAAATGTACCGGCTTGCCCTGTCGAAGGGTGGGGTCGACCAAGGGAAGGCCAATGCGCGCCTTGGCATAGCGCTGGCGCGATCGGGTGATCTGGCTTCGGCGAAGGCGGCGCTTGGTCAGGTGACAGGCAATTGGGCCAATGTCGCTGGCTTCTGGAGCGTGTGGGTGGAGCAGCAGAGCCGCAAGACGGCGTTCCAGCCGGTAGCTGTCTCGCCCGCCAGCTAAGAGGATAGAAGAGTAAAGGGCCAGCGCGCGCTATCGGTCGCGTGTTGGCCCTTTTGCTAAGGCCCGCTTCCCGCTACTTGCCCATCAAAGCGGTAAGGGCACGCCTGGCAGATTTTTCGACATCCGTATGGTCAGGGACGTCTTCACGCTCACCACATTGGGGGCAGGCGTCAGCTTTGAAGTGAGGAACTGCTGGAAGCTCTGAAGATCCTTGGCCACGACCTTCAGGATGAAATCAATCTCTCCGTTCAGCATATAGCATTCGCGAACCTCCGGCAGGGTCGCGACATGATCCTCAAAAGCCTTGAGGTCCGCTTCTGCCTGGCTTTTCAGGCTGACCATCGCGAACACGGTGATGGTGTAGCCCAGCATGGCCGGGTTCACGACAGCGTGATAGGAAGTGATCGCGCCGCTTTCTTCCAACGAGCGCACGCGGCGCAGGCAGGGAGGAGCGGTCAGCCCGACTTTCCTCGCAAGCTCCACATTGGTCATTCGACCGTCCTGTTGCAACTCGCCCAGAATGTGGAGATCGATATCGTCAATAGCGGAACCAGCCATCCTTCTGCTTATTTCCTTTCTGATCGTTACCTCGCATCATAATAATATTTCAGGGCATTGCAATTGTCCCACTATGCGACGTTCCGGGAATTGCCCGCAACTGCCCCTTTTCCTGAGCAGCCGGAAGGCCTATTCCCTTTGTCATGATTTCCTTTCGCGACGAAGTTCTGCACGTCGGCGAAAGTCCTCAAGGGGAATAGGGTGCGCTTCAACGATCTGATGCAGACGGTTCTGGCCGCGGAAAATAGAAGCGGCTTGGGCGCGGTGACGTTGTGGCGTCAGTGCGTCGATTTGCTCGCGCAGAATGATCGGGCCGACCGGAGCAGCTTGCCGGATGAAGAACGCGCCGTGCTGCTGGACAGGCTCGCGGAGCTGCAGCCTCAATTGTCCGAAACGCAGCGGATAGCGTCGGTGGTGGAACTGGGCGGACGCCTGCGGTCGCCTGCGCTCGTCGCATTTTTCGCCAGTGACAGGCCAGCGATCGTAGCTGCCGCTATTTCGCGCGCGCGCCTGCCCGATGAAGCGTGGATAGCTCTGCTACCAACCCTTTCGCCGACGGCGCGTGGGGTTCTGAGGGGACGGCGGGACCTTGGCAGCGCGACACAGCAGGCCCTGGAGGCATTCGGCGCTGCCGATCTTGTCCTGACGAGCGACCGTGAGGCAGAGCCTGACGAAAACACGGACGACATGCTGCTGACGCCGTCCATGATGGCGCCGACTGACAGCGCGGAGCT
>JAEZCS010000234.1 GCA_023433445.1 Pseudomonadota bacterium
CTTTGCCTGCCGCCTGCTTGATGGTTAAAAGGCCGCGCATGTCCGTTACAGCGCCCATGCCCGAGCCGGCGGCCGGAAGGTTCATCGCCGCCGTGCATCATTTTCCCGTGCGCGTCTATTTTGAGGATACGGACCTGTCTGGCGTTGTCTATCACGCCAATTATCTGCGCTATATGGAGCGCGCGCGGTCCGACATGCTGCGGGTCGCCGGGATCAATCAGCGCGCCGCGCAGGAAGATGGGACCGGCGTCTATGCCGTGACCAGTCTGAACATCGATTATAAGCGCCCGGCTCGGCTCGACGATGACCTGCTGGTGGAGAGCCGGGTGACGTCAATACGCCCTGTCGCCTGCACCATTCATCAGAGAGTCAGGCGGGGCGATGAAATACTGACGGACGGCGAAGTCTCGGTCGCCTTCCTTAACGATCTGGGTCGCCCGACACGGCAACCAAAGCCCTGGACCGACATTTTCAGCCGTTTGATGAGAGGGGAAGACATCAACTCATGAGCCTTTCGATGCCTGACGTTGGCGCGGCGGTGGGCGCCGCCCATGCTGCGACTATTTCGCCGCTGGCCCTGTTCCTTCAGGCGGACATCGTCGTGAAGCTGGTGATGCTGGGGCTATTGCTCGCCAGCATCTGGACCTGGGCGATGATCATCGGCTTCAGCTTCACGCTGCGCAAGGCGAGCCGCCAGAGCAGCGCCTTTGAAGCCGACTTCTGGAAAGCGGAGGATATCGACCGCTTCTACGAAGCGCGCGGGAAGGCCGATTTTCCTGCTGCCAAGGTGATGGCCGCGGGCGTCACCGAATGGCGCCGATCAACCGCGCAGAAGGTGATCGACCGCGATGGGACGCGCGACAGGCTGGCGACTTCCATGTCCAGCATGATCGCGGCCGAGGTCGATCGCCTGTCCGACCGGCTCAACATCCTTGCAACGATCGGCGCGGTCGCGCCCTTTGTCGGACTGTTCGGCACCGTTTGGGGCATCATGCGCGCCTTCACCGCGATCGCCAAGGAACAGAACAGTGCGCTCGCCGTCGTCGCGCCCGGCATCGCCGAGGCGCTCTTCGCAACGGCGATCGGCCTGTTCGCGGCAATCCCTGCGGTCATCGCCTACAACCGCTTCAGCCATGGCATCAATCGCATGGAATCCAAGCTGACCCGCTTTGCCGACGGCTTCTATTCGACGCTGAGCCGGGAGCTGGAGGCGCAGCGGTGATGACGACAACTCACGTCAGCCTAATCCCTAATTCCGTCATGCCAGCGGAAGCTGGCATCTCGTGCCTCGCGGCTTGCCCTCTCCCGCCTGAGATCCCAGCTTCCGCTGGGATGGTGCGTGTGGTGGGAGCCCTGTAGATGGCGATGTCCGGCCCCCCATCCCATCGCCGCGGCCGGGGCCGCGCGCCGATGGCGGATATCAACGTCACGCCGCTGGTGGACGTCATGCTGGTGCTGCTCATCATCTTCATGGTGACGGCGCCGCTGCTCGTCACCGGTGTGCCGGTTAACCTGCCCGAAACCCGCGCCAAGGGCCTGGATCAGGACGACAAGCCGACCGTCTTCTCGATCGATCGCGACGGCGGCCTTTACATCGACGAGACGCAGATCAGCGATGCCGACCTGCCGGACCGTCTGGCGGAGATTGTTTCCGCCAATGCTGGAAAGGCCGAGCCGCCGCAAATCTTCCTGCGCGCCGACACTGGGCTCGACTATGGCCGCGTCATGCGTGTGATGGGCGAACTCAACCGAGCCGGGCTCAACAAGGTTGCGCTGGTTAGCACTGGCGGAAATGAGGCCACCGCCAGCGGCGGTTCAGAATAGAGGCCATAGGACTTAAGGGATGGAACGTGCGGAGAAGATCGGCCTTGGCGTCGCGACGGCGGGACATGTCCTGCTGTTCGGATTGCTGTCGGTCGGGTTCCTGGCCACGCCCAATCCCCTCAAGCTGAACTCTCCGCCGATGGACGTCAGCCTGGTGGATGAAGCTGCGATCCAGGCCACCGCACCGCAAATCTCGACGCAGCCGCCCCCGCCCAGCGTCGCCCCGGAAAAAGGCCCGACCGAGGACGCTGCCCCCGCACCCGTCCCGGAGCCCACCCCTCTGCCGGAGCGAGAGCCGACACCCGCTCCCCCACCGCCAAAGCCTGCGCCGCCCAAGAAGGTTGAAAAGCCGACGGCGACCAAGCCTGAACCCGCTCCGGCAAAGAAGGAAGTGGCGAAGGCCAAGCCAAAGCCCAAGCCCGCGCCTGAAAAGCCCGCGGCCAAGCCCGCACCATCAGCGGCGAAGCCAGCCGCTGCCAAGCCTGCTCCGGCCAAGGCGGCGCAAAAGCCCGACGCCAAGGCCAAGCCCGACGCTCCCGCCCGCGCATCCGGTCAAGGCAAGGCGGAAAAGCCCAAGGGCTCGCTGCTCGGCAAGGACTTCCTGAAGGGCATCGACACCGAGGCAGATGCGCCGCGCAAGGCCGCGCCACCGCCCGCCGCGACGATGGGGGCCGCGCAAAAGGCCGCGCTCGACCGCCTTATCGGCGACCAGATCTACCGCCACCTGAAGCTCCCCTCCGGCGCCGACGTCGAACAACTGGTAGCCTTCCTGGAGGTGAAGATCGACCGCAACGGCCGGGTGATTGGCAGGCCCGAAGTCATCGACGTCCAGGGACAGACCGCCAGCAACACGCCTCAGGTCTCCATCTACAAGGAACGCGCCGTGCAGGCCGTTCTTCAGGCTTCCCCTTTCCAGGGGCTGCCGGACGAATATTATGAACAGTGGAAATGGCTCAAACCGTTGAGAGTTTACGCAAGGAAAGCGCGATGAGAAGCTTTGGAATAACCGCACTGCTCGCCCTTTGCGCAGCCTTTGCCAGCCCTGCGATGGCGCAGCTGTCGGTCGACGTGACAGGCGAAATCGATAGCAACCTCAAGATCGTCGTCCCTGCCCTCCCGCCGCAGGCCGAAGTGTCGACGCCTGCGGGATCGTCTTCCGAACTTGGCCGCAAGATCGCCGAAGTAATCGCCACGGACCTCAAGGGCTCGGGCCTGTTCGATCCATCCGGCCCCGCTGGCATTCCGGCCATCGGCTTTGCCGAAGTCACCAATCCGGCCTATGACAAATGGGGCGCCTATCAGGCGCTGGTGCAGGGTTTTGTCCGCACCACCGGCGGAGAAGCGGACATCACGGTCGGCTGCTACCTGTACGACGTCGCATTGAAGCAGGAACTGACCCGCCAGGGTTATGTCGTCGCCCCGCGCGACTGGCGCCGCGCCGCGCATAAATGCGCCGACGCCATCTACGCGCGCCTGTCGGGCGAAAGCCCCTTCTTCGACAGCCGTATCGCCTATATTGCGGAAAGCGGCCCCAAGGGGAACCGCACCAAGCGCCTTGCCATCATGGACTCCGATGGCGCCAACCACCGCTTCATCACCAATGGCCAGTCGATCGCGCTCACCCCGCGCTTTTCGCCGGACTATAAGTCGATCGTCTATGTGAGCTACCTCGGCAGCCGGGTGCGCATCTATGTCTATGACATCGGCACCGGCAAGCAGCGGCTCGTCACTGAAA
Organism: Pseudomonadota bacterium; assembly: GCA_023433445.1. Lineage (GTDB taxonomy): Bacteria > Pseudomonadota > Alphaproteobacteria > Sphingomonadales > Sphingomonadaceae > Sphingobium. The sequence continues at coordinate 3,560 of JAEZCS010000234.1, forward strand.
GCAACAATGCGACCTTCGCCCCGCGCTGGTCGCCCGATGGCCGCAACATCCTCTTTTCGATGGCGGTCGCGGGCAATACCGACATCTATCGCGTGTCGGCGCAGGGCGGCCAGCCGGTGCGGCTCACGACCGCCCCCGGCATCGATGTCGGCGGCAGCTATTCGCCCGACGGCACCCGCATCGTGTTCGAAAGCGACCGTTCGGGCAGCCAGCAGCTCTACGTCATGAACGCCGACGGCTCGGGCCAGCGCCGCATCAGCCATGGCGGCGGCCGCTATGCGACGCCCGAATGGAGCCCGCGCGGCGACCTCATCGCCTTCACCAAGATCAGCGGCGACTTCAAGATCGCCGTCATGACGCCGGAAGGTGGCAATGAGCGCATTCTCACCAATGGCTGGCAGGACGAGCAGCCGACCTGGTCGCCCAACGGCCGCGTCCTCCAGTTCTTCCGCACCACCGCCGGGCGCGACGGCACCAGCCACGTCTGGCAAGTCGACCTGACCGGCGTCAACGAACGCCGCATCCCGACGCCATTGAGCGGATCCGATCCCTCCTGGGGCCCACTCCTCCCTTGATCGGGAACAATATTGTCGCGCAAACGTAACGACCCAATGCTCTTCAAGGAGACCATGATGAAACTCAACCGCCCCCTGCTCATCGCCGTCTCGGTCCTCGCGCTCGCCGCCTGTGGCAAGAAGGCTCCCAAGGATCTGCCGCCGCCGCCTGCGACCGACGGCAGCGCACAATATGGCGACGGAACCGGCACGACGACCGGTGCAGTCAAGGGCAGCCAGGAGGATTTCGTCGCCTCCGTCTCGTCAGACCGCATCTTCTTCGACACCGATCAATATGATATCGACGCGCAGGACCAGCAGACGCTGCAAAGCCAGGCCGCCTGGCTCCAGCAGAACCCCAATGTCCGCGTCACGATCGAAGGCCATGCCGACGAGCGAGGCACCCGCGACTATAACATCGCTCTTGGCGACCGCCGCGCCAATGCCGCGAAAAACTATCTCGCCTCGCTCGGCATCGATCCCAGCCGGATAAACACGGTCAGCTATGGCAAGGAACGTCCCGCAGCACTGGGTTCAGACCCATCCGCCTGGGCACAGAACCGCCGCGCGGTGACGGTCACGGTCCAATATTAAGTTCTCCGACGTTACACCCCTCGAAAGCCCGCCGGTCACAGCATCGGCGGACTTTTTCATGCCGCTCACGTCCAGCCGCCACCCAGCGCGAAGAACACCGCCACCCTGATCCTGCATCAGCTGCACCCGCGCCGCCGCAGCTGCAGCTTCCGCGCTCACCAAGCTGCGCTGCGCATCGAGCAGCGGCAGGAAGCCCCGCGTTCGAAGCGGCAAAACTTGCCTGCCTCGTTCGGGAAAATCGCCGCCCGCGCCCGCTCCTTACATCGAGACATGGTGGGCCTTCTGCCCACCCATTATGCGCTCGACGCAGACATCCTAACAGTCGCCGTGCAGTCGCAACTCGACCGACTTGATGCCATTGACGTGATTGCTGCGTAACCGCGATGGTTTTCCAACTAGTTCCACAGCGGCAACGCGCGTTGCCATTTCTTCCACCAGCACGCGCAGTTGCAGCTGCGCTACGAAGTTGCCCAGGCAAAAATGGGGGCCGCCGCCACCGAAGGCCATGTGCGGGTTGCGGGCGCGATCGATACGGAACGCGTCGGGCTCGTCAAACCACCCTTCGGCCCGGTTTGCCGATGCGAAGTACATCGCCACCTTTTCCCCCGCCGCAATCGTCGTACCGGCACCTCCACCGGCACGACTGCTAGCCTGGACCTTGCTGACCGCAAGCGCTTCGTGCGGGGAGGCTTATGGGATGTCGCCGACAATCTCTGGCGATTCTCGGTCTGGAAATGCTGTAAAACTAGCTGCTTACTGGACGTCTCTGGACGTCGCCAGAGCCAGCAGTGGTGCCCCACAGACGACAAAGGTGGGCACTCAAATTATCGGGAAGTTTCAGTCGCGCGCGGCTGAAAGCGACCCAACTCGTGCCACTCTGAGGCAGGTGCTCGTATGTCCGCTTATACGGCAACCTGTCGTTGGCATATGCCCGCACGTTCGGGCCATTCGCCAAAAAAGCACACATCCGGTCGCGAATTTGCGCTTCCCAATAGCGGTCGTTCGTACAGCGACTCCTCGCCAGAGCAAGAAGCTGCCGCGTCCTGTCCTGGGAACAAGGAACGCTGGCTTGTGACTCGATCTTAGCTGTACGGCCCAACTGAGAGTTCCATAACCTTGTACAGCCGGTCTCGCGCCCATCAGGCTTCTCTGGAATAGAAAATCCGTTTAGTCATCTCCGTGGCGAGGGCATAGGCGCCGAGAAGGGCGATGCTAAAGGCGACTAGCGGCCACGACGGTCGCTTGAAGGCAAACAGTGCGTCGAAGCCGGGCGTGAACGGCAAGGCAAGCCCGACCAGGGTCATGGCGACCGTGGTCCCGATCAGCAGCTTGCCCGGCCGGCTCTTCCAGCTGAGCCTGTGCGTGCGCAGAACGAGGACTACCACCAACTCGGTCAGCAGCGAAATCACAAACCAGACGGTCTGGAACATCGGCGCATCGGTGCGGAAAACCCAGCGGAGCGCGCCGAAGGTGAGCAGGTCGAACACCGAACTCACCAGCCCGAACACGATCATGAAGCGCCGGACCTCAGCCATGCGCCGAACGGTCTCGTGAGCTTGTAGAGGATTACACCTCGGTCGGGTCTCAGAGACGTCCACCCACATGCGCTCGGCCGATCACTATCTCGGAAAAGACCGCCCAGATGATGCTGGAGGCCTGAGCCGTGACGCCTGTCCGGGACCGGGGCCCGCAATGCGGCCGGGCAGGATCACCTCGGGTCGGGGTTACCTCCGCGGGCGGGCGCCGTTCAGGAAGAGATCGACCGCCTGCTCGGCCCGGGCCCGACGCTCTTCGGGACCAAGGACCTCGAGGCCCAGCGCCGCCGCCCTCAGCGGGCTGGCAAGGACCAGGTCCTGCAGCATCAGCATGGCGGAGCGGGTATCGGCAAGCGCAAGTTCCCCGGATTGCACCGCGCTATCCAGCAGCGCGAGCATTTTCAGACGCCCGGGAAAGGTCCGGTCCTCGTCGCTAAGGCGGGCAAGCTCCGGAAAGCGGACCGCCTCGGCAGTGATGATGCAGTACATGCGCACGAGCTTTGGATCGAGCATGGCCGCCAGCGCCTCTTCCGAAGCGGCGACAAGGGTATCGCGCAAGCATGCCTCGCGTATCTGGGTCGAGACGAACCGGCCCTCCAACAGCCGATTGCTCACGTCAATGAACAGCGCTGCTTTGCTGCCGAAGCGCGTGTAGAGCGTCTGCTTGGTTGTGCCTGCGGCGGCGGCAATCGCCTCCATCCGGGCGCCGCCGAACCCCTCGCGCAGGAAGATCGCCTCAGCTGCATCCAGGATCGCTTGCCTCAGACCCGCAGCGGCGGCCCGACAGGGACGGCCGCCGCGCCGCGCGCGCTCAGTGAGCTTAGCCGATAATTCCATTAACTTGACTACCCGTTAAGTTTTGTATTAGGACTACATAGCACAGGCTATGAAGATTGGGGCGGTCAGTTCCGGTGATCTGGACGGGCGATCCCCCAACCGGCAAGGACAGGATGGGTCCGAGCAGGGCGGGCTCACGCAAGACAGGTCTGTAAGACACGGGGTTGAGGGGTACTCATGCAGATCGAACAAGGTACCGGCGCCGGCTTCCTTCCGGAAAACCCGTGGCACGCCGAGAGCGGGGCACCCGTGCCTCGGCACGGCGCGGCGATCCGCGATTGGGGCCTGGCGATTGACGCGCCATTGCAGTTGGCGGATCCCGACCGGCACGCGTGGGACGAGGAAGCCGACATGGTGGTAGCTGGCCTCGGCGGCGCGGGTGTATCGGCGGCACTGGAAGGACTGGAGCGGGGCCTGTCGGTCATCGCGCTCGACCTCTATGAAGGCGGGGGCTCCTCGGCTGCGAATGGGGGTGTTTATTATGCGGGGGGCGGCACGTCCATCCAGCAGGAGGCCGGCGTAGAGGACGATCCGGAGCGTATGGAAGAGTACCTGCGCTTCGAAGTCGGCGATGTCGTTTCGCCCGAGACGCTCCGCGAATTCTGCCGGGATAGTGCCCCGACCTTCGAATGGCTGCGGTGCCACGGCGCCCCGTTCAGCGCCACGCTCTATGCCGAGAAAACCTCTTATCCCCCGCTCGACAAGTTCCTCTACCATCCGGACAGCAGTTTGGCCGGGCCATTCCGTGACCTGACACCCCCGGCGGCGCGCGGGCATCGCACCGTCCATCGCAATGGCAAAAACGCGTTCGGCCTCGGGGTGGGGATCTTCGCACCCCTGAAGGCGGCGGCGCTGGCACGCGGCATGGGCTTCCACGCCCATGCTGACGTGCGCCAGATCGCGGTGGATGCGAGCAGCCGGGTCGTCGGGGTGCGAGTCGAGCGGCTCGCCGACCCAGCGCTGCGGGACCGCCATTCGCAGCTGATCGCAAAGGCGAATAAGTGGATGAACATGCTGCCCTCCACCCTCCCGGGCGCGCAGATCACCGTAGGAATCGGTTACCGCTATCTCGAAAAGGCGCGCAAGCTGGCCGCCGCGGGCCGGACGAGCAGCTGGATCAGGGCCCGGCGCGGACTGGTCCTGAGCGCCGGGGGCTTCATCTGCAATCCCGAAATGGTGAAGCATTTCGCCCCGGATTACGTGGCTGCCCTCCCCAACGGCACCCTGGGCGACAATGGCAGCGGAATCATGCTGGGGGTGTCGGTGGGAGGGCAAACCGGCCTGATGGGGCGTATTTCCGCCTGGCGTTTTCTGTCGCCGCCGCGGGCTTGGGGGCAAGCGATGGTGGTCGATGGCACCGGCCGCCGGTTCGTCAACGAGACCTGGTACGGCGCCCGGATCGGTGGAGAAATGATGGAACGGCACGGTGGGCGGGCTTACATCGTCATGGATCGCAAACTGTGGCGGCAGTCGCTCAAGGATGCGTTCGGCGAAGGGGTGCTGAGTTTCCAGCGGGATATCACGCTGATCAATGGTCTGATCGGCGCCGCGAAGGGGGCAACGCCCGAGGCGCTGGCGCGCAAACTGGGGTTCGATTCGGCTGTCTTCGATGCCTCGCTTGCGGCCTATAACCGGGCTGCGCGCGGCGAGGCGCCGGACGAGTTCCACAAGGCCGCCGATGAAATGGCCGTGCTGGCCGAAGGCCCGTTCTATGCGGTCGACGCCTCGGTCGATGCGCGACTGTTCCCCTTGTCGTGCATGACCGTCGGCGGTCTCGTGGTCGACGAGGCGAGCGGTGCGGTGAAGTCGGTGTCCGGGGGGCTTGTGCCGGGACTTTACGCAGCTGGCCGCAATGCCGTCGGCATGTGCTCCAACCTCTACGTCAGCGGCCTCAGCTATGCGGACTGCGTCTATTCCGGCCGGCGCGCGGCGCGCGCGGTCGCCGCTGGTTAAGCAGCTCTAAGAATGGCCGGAATCGGCGTAACCGGAGATTCCCCGTCGTCTCGGTGATCGGCAGGAAAATCACACGATCCGGCCTTCCCTTCTTGCAGCACCCGTCCCTTCGTCGCCACTCAAAGACCAAAGTTCGTTCCTCAGGAGTCGACAGGCAGCTATTGAGTAGCGCCCGGACTCGCGAGACAAGTTATGGCCCACATGAGCGATGTTCGAAACAATGCGGCGGAAGGCCGTTATGAACTCGCGGTTGACGGACAACTGGCGATTGCCACCTATGAGCAGCGCGATGGCGCCTTGGTCTTTACCCATACTGAAGTGCCCCAGATGCTCGAAGGAACGGGGGGTGGGCAGTCGCCTTGTCAAAGCTGCACTTGCCGATGCGCGCGAGCAGGGCATGAAAGTCTTACCCCTCTACCAGTTTGTCGCAGGCTACATTGAACGTCATCCCCAAGAGCAAGACCTGCTGGCGCTCGATACGCCGGGATGAGCAAGAGGCCGAAGTCAGGGCTACGCACGTGTAGCGGGCTCACCCCGGAACGCGCCGAACCTCAGGCTGCACCTCACTTTGATTGTAGGTTGCGACGCACCTTTCTCCAATCAATACATATGCTGGCCGCCATTTATCGAGAGGGTGCTCCCAGTGATGAATGCAGCATCGTCGCTGCAAAGGAAGGCGACGCCACGAGCGATCTCCTCTGCCTGACCAAGACGCCCAACAGGAATCTTCGCGACGATCTTGTCCAACACCATTGAAGGCACAGCCGCTACCATATCGGTATCGATATATCCCGGCGCGATGGCATTCACGGTGACGCCATATTTTGCACCTTCCTGAGCTAGTGCTTTGGTGAAGCCATGGATCCCCGATTTCGCTGCTGCATAGTTCACCTGACCATATTGGCCTGATTGGCCGTTTACCGAACCGATGTTGACGATGCGGCCCCATCCGCGTTCGCGCATGCCGCCGAAGGCCGTTTTGGCCATGTTGAAGCAGCCGCCAAGGTTGATCCGTATGACCTCATTCCAGTCGTCGAAGCTCATCTTGATCAGCACCCCATCCCGCGTGATCCCGGCGTTGTTCACGACAATGTCTACGGGCCCCAGAACCTCGCTGACGCGGGCACAGCTATCCATACACGCATGATGATCGCCGACGTCCCATTTGAAGCTTGCGATACCTGTTCGATCTGAAAAGGCGCGAGCCCTCTCCTCATTGCCAGCGTAATTAGCGGCAACGGTATAGCCCATCTCTTTTAAAGCTACGCTGATTGCCTCGCCAATCCCGCGAGTACCTCCGGTAACGATTGCTACTTTCTTCATCGCATATGGCTCCTGCTGAAATGCGCGCGGCGTCCCATGTTAACGCGCGCGTTCGGCGCTTCGAGCGGTATGACCGCCTAAGCCGCCGTCTAAGCACTGTGGGTACATCAAGACGGCCGCTAAAAAACCGGGCCGGCAAATTGCCGGCCCGAGTGAGGAATCCTCCGAAGAAGATTCCCGGGTCGCCTCTGAAAGGTAAGCGGGGTCTGAGGGCCGCCTTGCGCAGCGCCCATTAGCCGGGATGATTGCCGCTCTTTAAGCGGGGTGGCCGGTGTCGGACGAGATTGAAGATTCAGCGAGCAGCGCAGCGAC
>JAEZCS010000006.1 GCA_023433445.1 Pseudomonadota bacterium
TGCTGAACATCTTCGCAGGCTTCCGGACGGAAGATGCTCGCTTTGAGCTGACCGCGTTCGCGAAGAATCTGTTGAACCAGAAGCGGATCACCAACATCAGCCTGGGCACTCCGCAATTCAACACCGCTATCCCAGGCGCGGTCTATGAATCGGGCTATCGCCTGGTGAACGTCACCAACCCGCGCGAATTCGGGCTGACGGGCATGTTCCGCTTCTAATTTCCACGGAACTGTTATTCGAAATCGGGGCCAGCAGAGATGTCTGCTGGCCCCTTTTTTAGTTGCAGTTTTAGCAGCCGTTTATCTTGGCCTGCGGTGTCGCCGACGCGTTTGAACTGCTGCTTCTTCTGATCCTTTTATTCCAACGAGCTTCGGCAATCTTGCCACGGTTCGGGCTGACCTTGATCACGATCAGTTTGTTCCTGAGTTATATGGGTTTCCCAAAGGTTCGCGTCAGTCTACACGCGCCAGGCGTCAGCCGGTGACTTCGCTCGATTGCTACGCCAAGACGGGAGCGTAACAATGAGTGTGGCCTGCGATCAGAAGCCGATCAACGCGCAGAATTATGCCCATGGCGGGGCACCAGTGCCCATCTCGGTCGTTCTGGAGCAGCACCGAGCCCGAGTCCGGCTTATCGTCGCGGACAAGGGGAAGGCACGTAGCGGCAACAGGCAAGGATTTGGATTGCGTATGTTGAATGCCATGGTCAGACGCCCGACAGGCATGATCAAGGATGGCGGCCGCCGGGCAGGGCTGCGCGTCATCGTTTCAGAGCCGGTCGATTCCATGCAGAACGCGGGTCATTCGTTGACATTCGTGGGCGCAGACCCGACGAGCGAGATCGAATGATGGACGAAGACAAGCCAGCCACCGGCATCCCTTCGCGCGGCGAGATGGACACGCTGCACGATGGCACTCTCGGCAGTCGGGGTGGGCAGCATCACTGGAAGCAAAGCGTCATAACCAATCCGTCGCTCGACGAGCGGGGCAACGTGTTTTTCGCCGCCATCGAGATGACGCGCATGCCCATGATCCTGACCGACCCCGCGCAGGACGATAATCCGATCGTTTTCGCGAACAATGCCTTCCTCGATCTCACCGGCTATGACCTTGAAGAAATCATCGGCCGCAACTGTCGCTTTCTCCAGGGCGCCCAGACCGACCGTGACGTGGTGCGCCAGCTGCGCGAGAGCGTGGCGGCGCGTGAGGCCATCAGCGTCGAGATACTGAATTACCGGCGCGACGGCTCTCCCTTTTGGAACGGGGTCTTCATCGGGCCGGTCTATGACGAACATGGGAAGCTTCTCTATTTCTTCGCCAGTCAGCTCGACGTCACCGCGCGCAGGGAGGCAGAGGCCAGCCGCTTCCAATCGCAGAAAATGGAATCCATTGGACAACTTACGGCCGGCCTGGCCCATGATTTCAACAATCTGCTTCAGGTGCTCGGCGGCAGCCTCGACATGATGGCTGCACGGCGGGATGATGACAGGACGTTCAAGCGTTATCATGCTGCGGCTACGCAGGCGGCCGAGCGCGGGACGAAGCTGACGGCCCAGCTCCTTTCCTTCGCACGGCGCAGCCGTCTGGAACCGCGGCGGATCGAACTGACGGGGCTCATCAGCTCCATCGCGGAGCTACTCGATTCAACGGTGGGATCGCGTGCTGACCTGCAACTGAACCTGCGACGGCGGCTGCCTGAGATCGAGGCCGATCCCAATCATCTGGAGATGGCCCTCATCAACGTCATCGTCAATGCGCGTGACGCGGTGGCCGCTGGCGGCGTTATCACCGTGTCTACCGGGACGGAGATGGTGGACGCTCAACAGCCCGTGGCAGGCCTCGATCATGGCCAATATGTCGTGATGCGGGTGGATGATGACGGCGCCGGCATGCCCGAAGACACGCTGCTGCGTGCGATCGAACCCTTTTTCACGACCAAGCCCAAGGGCGCCGGAACAGGACTGGGCCTCGCTATGGCGCACGGCTTTGCGCAGCAGTCGCGGGGGGCGCTGAAGATCGACAGCGTCGAAGGACAGGGCACGTCGGTCCGCTTCTACTTCCCCATCCCGGTCGATGACGATCGACAGCTGGCTATGGAACCCGACACCGGAGGCTTCCGGCCCGATGAGGTGGATCGGCACAGCAGCAAGACAATCCTCATAGTTGAGGATGAGCCGATGATTGCGGATATCGCGGAGGCGACCTTGCGGGAGGCGGGCTATCATGTCCGGGTGGCCCATGATTATGATCAGGGTCTGGCTGCCTTTGAGGAACTGCTGGCAGATGGCGGGATCGCCCTCGTCTTCTCCGATGTGGTGATGCCGGGGACCCGCAATGGGCTCGCTCTCGCGCAGGAAGTCAGGGCGCGCGCACCTGAAGTGCCAGTCCTGCTCACCACAGGCTATAATGACGAGATGGCTCTACAGGGACCACAGCCCGAAGCGCTCGACGTTCTCGGCAAGCCCTACCGTCGCAGCGAGTTGGTGAACCGCGTTCAGGCGGCCATCAGGCGTGGCGGGCGGGATCGCCGGTCCCATCAAACGTCCGATTTCGGACATGCTGAGGGGTGACGTAGTCGCCGGGTCAATAGACTGGCCCACCAGCTACGCCCGCTCTTCGACCAGGCGCCGTATCTTGCGCGCCGCCATGTGAGGCGTCGTCAGTATCGGTTCGGATCGCCGGGCTCTGACCAGCGGAGCGGCGCGCGCCATGGAAAACTGCCCGACGACGATCACGTCGACTGGCGGCAATGTAGCTGCTGCGGCGGCGCTCAAAGCGTCGTGCTGGTCGCCATCGCCCGCTTGGAGAGCTTCCAACGCTCCATTCGCGACCGCAGGCACGACAGTCGGATGCGCCTGACCAATGGCGTCAGCCATGGCGTTGATCTCGGCTACCAGCGGCGCCACGGAACCTTGAAACGTGAGGAGCAGGCCAATGCGGCCGCCACCCTGCTTATCGCGGCAAAGCTTCAAGGCTTCATCGAAAGCGCCTTCATTGGGTGTGATGACCGGGATGTCGAGATCCGCCTTCACCCTTTCGATCGCAGGACGAAAGGCGGAACAGGTGAACATTATACCCTGGGTGGGCGTGCGGCCGTCGCTGCTGGCGGCGGCATATCGGCCCAGCGTTGAAAATCTTTGATAGATATCGTCGGTGATCTCGCCGAGCGCCGCATAATCGCCAGCGAGCGAGTCATCGATCAGATTATGGGCGACGGCTTCGGGCCATTCTTCGCGAATTGCGTCCATTGCCGGGCCTGGTGACTGGGCTAGAGCGCTGATCAGCATGATGCGTGGTGGCCGGGACATTGCACTCTCCGCAATTAACATTGTCATTGCGCAATGGCGCTGCCATCCCTTTTCCGCAAGTGGGAGGAACCGATTGAATGCTGAGGCTGGACAATAAAATCGCCATCGTCACGGGTTGCGGCTCGTTCGCTCCGGGTTGGGGCAATGGAAAGGCCATGGCCGTCCTGCTCGCACGGCAGGGCGCCACGGTACTTGGCGTCGATCTGGATTTGGATGCCGCTGCCGAGACGTACGAAATTGTCAAAAGCGAAGGCAATGTCATGCACATCGCAAGCTGCGACGTGACGAGTGGAGAGCAGGTGCAGGCCCTCGTTGACGACTGCGTCAGCCGCTTTGGCCGCCTCGACGTGCTGATCAACAATGTTGGTCGCTCAGAGCCTGGAAATCCCGAGACGATGGATGAGGCCGTCTGGCGCCGCCAACTTGACCTCAATCTGACGAGCGCATTCTTGACCAGCAAGGCCGCGCTGCCGGTGATGGCGAGCCAAGGTGGCGGCGCCCTCGTCAATATTTCCTCTATCGCTGGGCAACGATGGGTAGGCAAAGATCAGGTTGCTTATGCCGCTGCCAAGGCGGGCCTGATCCACTTCACCAAGGTTACTGCGGTTTCCTATGCCGCCAAGGGCGTGCGGATGAACTGCGTCGTTCCCGGATTGATGATGACGCCGCTCGTGCAGCGCTTGGCAGATAAATATAATGCGGGCGACTATGAAGGAATGGTCGCTCGGCGTAACGCGCAAGTCCCCATGGCACGCATGGGCGATGCCTGGGACGTAGCGCATGCTGCCCTGTTCCTGGCCTCTGACGAGGCGAAATACATCACAGGCACAGAGTTGGTTGTCGATGGAGGAATTACAGCCTTCACCGGTCATTGATATATCGATTGCGACTTAGCTAGGTATTTGAACATAAAAAAGGACGCTCACTATGTGTGAGCGTCCTTCTTCTGAACTTGATTCAGTTGTTACCGAAGGCGTAGCGCAGCCTGATGCCATACATCCGCGGCTCACCATAAAGTGAGGAGAAGATGCCGAGGCCGTTGAAGCTGTTGGCATTGCCGACGCGGTACAGTTTGTTCGTCGCATTGGTGACGAACAGGCTCGCATCCAGGCCCGTCTGGCGGATATTGCGCCAGTCAAGCGACATGTTCAGCAGGCCATAAGGCTCCAGCATCGATCCCGGCTCAAAGGACGGGTCGCCTGTGGGCGACGTGTGCTGTTTTGAAAAGTGCGAATAACTGATGAGATATGACAGCTCGCCCAGATCCTTGGCCATTGGCAGCTTTGCCGTGGCGCGGATATTATAGATGTAAGGCGTCACGAACTGGAACGGTATGCAGCTCGCATCCACCGTGCCTCCAAAGGGAACAAGTGCAAAGCCGCCGCCTGGAAGGCAGGTACGATCAGCACCCAGCGAGGTGAACTGGAACTGTTTGTAATCCGCATCCGTGTGGCTGAACGTACCACCGATTTCCAGTCCTTCGAACGGACGTATTGATGCTTCTGCCTCGACGCCCTGGATGGTGGCAGTCGCCGACAATATCTTGGCACCACCTGCAAATGTGATGGGATTGAAATCGGAACCAGGACGCTGGATGTTCTTATAGTCGGAATAGAAATAAGTGACGTTCAAACGGCCCGGCATTGAACCCACGCGCCAGTCTGACTTGAAGCCGGCTTCATAGCTGGTGAGCTTTTCGGGTTCAAAAGTGCGGAATTCGTCGTTCACCGCAACCGAGTTGAAGCCACCTGCCTTGTAGCCGCGCGTCACCTTGCCATAGACCATAAGTCCGGTAACTGGCTTGTAGTCGAGACCGACCGTCCAGGTCGGCGCCTTGGTCTTCAATGTAGCATCAAACCGGCAATCGTCGCCATCGGCCGCAACCGTATTGGTGAGCGAGCAAAGAACCGTACCGCCGGGCAAAGGAGCCCAGGACCCCGAAAAACCCTTCACCGTATCCCAGGTATAACGGTAACCAGCCGTGAACCGCAGGCTTTGCAAAGAGTCGGAGAACGCCCCGAAATCGAGCGTGCCCTGCCCGTAAAGCGCTCTGGACTTGTTGGTCACTCCCGAACGGCTCCGCGATCCGGCGCAAGTCACCGGATTACCCGTGTCGATCGGCGCGCAGAACTGCACCGCCGCGCCTTCCCACAGTCCAGCTGGCTTGGTGTCGATATAGAAAGCGCCGACCGTCCAGATCAGGTTGTTGTTGAGCATGTTGCCCTGAAGCTGCAACTCCTCGGTGATCTGCTTCAGATGATCGCGCGGATGGGCCAGCTTGACCGTATTGTTATACCCATTAGGCGCAATGCCGAACTCATCACTCAGGCCGGCGACCGGGAAGTTGGGGAAATTGGCGCTCTGGCTCGTTTGATAGGCCTGCATCGGCGTGCCGTCATTATCGTTGCCATAGTCCGATTTCAGCCGCTGATAGCTGATGATATTACGCAACTTCAACTCATCGGTCAGCTCAAGATCCGTCGTGTTGATCGCGCCCCAGGCATCGATATTACTGTAGCTGTCGACATCGTTACGGGTCTTGCGGGGACCGATCTGCTGCGAGATCTCGGTTTGACGATTATAGATCTCGGCGCAACCGGGGGTTGTAAGGCAGACGCCACGGGGGCCAGTGACCAGACCACCGATCCGAAAACCACGATTGATGTATCCCGCGCCGTTGTTGCGCGACTTCGACCCATAGACCATCAGGTTGTTGGTAAGCCGCTCAGTCGGGGTCGCCAGGATGCTGACTCGGCCGGTGTACCAATGCTGGTTGTCGCGGTCCTTGTCCCAGACGATATCCTGCGTATAGCCGGTGCGGTCATAATAGGCGCCAGCCACGCGAATGGCTAGCTTATCCTGGATCAGCGGCACGTTCAGCGCGCCTTCGATATTCACCAGGTCATAATTGCCGTAAGACCCCTGGATGTATCCTTCCACACGATCAGTGGACGGCTTGTGCGCCGCCAGCAGCACCGCGCCGCCAGTCGTGTTCCGGCCGAACAAAGTACCCTGTGGGCCAGAAAGAACCTGCACATTTTCGAGATCGACGAACTGGCCCGGGCCGCCCTGAAGGCTGAGGCTGATCGAAGCGATAAGCGGCACTTCGTTCAGATAGGTTGCCACTGACGGGAGCGCGAGGAAGCCTGTCGACTGGCCGCGAATAGAGAAGCTTTGCACGTCTCTGCTCGCTTGTCCCTGCGTACCGACGACCAACGACGGAACATTGCCATAGAGCTTTTGCGGCTCGGTAATATTCAGCTCGCGGATTTTCTCTGGCGAGAAGGCGCTGATGACGATCGGAACGTCCTGGGATCGTTCTTCGCGACGTTGCGCCGTCACGATGATGTCGCCAATCTGGACCGCTTGCGGCTCATTCGACGTCGCCGTCTGAGCCTGCGCTGGCGAGATCGCAACGACAAAGGCTACGCCCGACAAGAGCGAAGCAGCGAAACTTTCCTTGACCCCTTTCATACACTCTCCCTCATTTCGATTTGGTTTTTTTGTTTTTATTATGGCTTTAGGCGCTCAATGTGGAACAGCCTCGGCTTATAGTCGCAGAGTTGATTGGCTGCTTATCGAAAGGTCGACCTTTCCGCCCATCCGAAAATGCGACGGTTAATCTCAAGCAAGAACAGCCATTTCAGCCGCTTACCTAGGCGGCAATCAGTTCCTCATGCGGACCCGGAGCTTCGCGCGGATAGATGCTCGGACGACCCATGTCATAGGTCGCGGTCAGCACGCGGATGAAGTCACGATCGTGCAGGAAGTCAGACGGCGTTGCGAAGCTGACGCCCCGTTCGCGCAGATCCGCGCAGAACAGGTCGAGCACCTGCTCATGTGTCAGATCATCCTTGTGCTCTAGGATCATTTTCATCTCATCCATGTCGGAATAGACATTGGCGCCCCAGTGGACCATCAACCGTACTTCTTCGGCGGCAATATGATCGACCACGCGATCGCCTGTCTTGATCTGCCAACCGTCAGCGACATCTGGATCCGCGGAAATCAAGGACTCGAATGCGAGCCCATCGGGCTTGCGCCGGTGCAGCGGGCCGCATGCTTCGCCGCGATGGAACATCATTTCATTCTGCACGACGACGCCTCTGTTCCACATCGGGGCCGCGATCCGCTTGGGGGCAGCCTGTGGGCCATCAGGCCAGTAAGTAAAGCCGCCGCCGATCGTGCCGCGATAGAACCAGGATACGATCTGCGCTTTCTTCACCAGCCACTTCTGGAACAAGCCCGATTTGGTCATGGTGTTCATAAGCCAGATGGGCGTGTTGCGATGGGTGATGCCGCGAAACTCGGTCGCATCCAGATGCGCCGGATCGGACGTGTTGGCGGCCCCCTGGATGATGAAGTTCATCGACTCTGGCGCTGCATATTTCGCGTTCCAGTAAGAACGGACCCGGGCCATGTTATCGCTGTTGTAGAATATGTCCTCAAGGTCTTCGAACTGGCATACGCCATGCTGCGCGAAGTAGCCGCGAAAATGTGGCGTGACGAACATGTCCAAGGTCGGCGTCACACCCTCCGGCATTGATCCTGATCCGGTCGCAATGAGTTCCTCGACGGAATTGAAATGCTGTGCGAGCACAAGCTTCCATGGCCCTTCTCGACGGATGACATCCATCATCCGCGCATGCTGATCCTCCGTGTAGACGCCATCCACGATGCGCGGCTCTGCGACAGGACGAATGACAAAGGGTGCATTCATGTCAGGTTCCTCAGTATTTGACGTGAGACTTTTTCAACTTGCGAGCAGCTCTACATTTTCACTCAACCGCCCTTCGGGATCAGTGGTGAAAAGTACACGCACCCCATGTTCAGGCATCGACTTGATGGGGCCGTTATGCTTGCCACCATGCTCCAAAACTCGCGAGGCCAACGCGTCAAGGTCGTCAGTGATAAAGCCGAGAATGACTTCCTGATCGCGTGGCGCAGGTCGATCGACGATTTTGAACATCACCAAAGACTCTGAAGACATCGTGTCGCCTGGCCCCATGATGATTTCACGTATCCGGCCAACCGCACCACTATCATCGTTCTGGACACGATGAAGCTTATTGAGACCGTACACCTGATGATAATATTCGGCTTGAGCTTCTTCGTCGTCGACAATCAGCTTGGTAAATCCAAAGCTGGCTTTCCGTGACACTGTCATTGATGCCCCTCCTTAATGATAATATTCATGCCTTGGCATCATTGAACATGCGCGCCTTAAACCGGAGACCCATTGGCAATCCGGCACGGCTTGAGAGACGCCGGAAGCGCGTAATGGAACCCGACTTGGGCGGTCTTCTTCACATCTTGGTGGGTCGCCATGGCCAACCTCTCCTAGCTCGCGCCTTCTTGAACGAGGACTCGCGTAGCGTTGTCGGGAATATATCGAGGGTGGGGGGGAATCAATCTTTTTCGATCCTATGGTCGAAAAAGATTGCGAATGACGTCGCATTGGCAGTGTGGTCAATTATGCTATCGAGCCATGGTGACGCGTGCGGACACTCGGATAGCTAGAGGATGCTCGATTGAAGACCAAAGAGACAGCGAAGGTCTTGCCAAGAGGGCGGCCCCGCAAACTGGAGATAAGTCAGGTTATCGACGCAGCATTGGCCGTTGGGTTGCAAAAGCTGACGATGGCTGCCGTTGCGGAAAAGCTCGGTGTCGCCAAGGCGGTGTTATACGGTTACGTCAAGGACCGGGACGAATTGGTCCGCATCGCCGCCGCCAAGGCATCCCGCCGCCTTCACAACCCGCAAGATTGCGGCCAGCACTGGTGCAGGTGGATCGTCGAAGATGCCCGCGCCTTGTACGAAGTACTCACCATGGATGGGGAGTTGCTGGAAACCTGGATTAACGGAGTGCAGTCACACATCCTTGAAATCGACTCTGGCGAGTCATGGCTTCAAGCGATGACCAAACGCGGATTTACCGGAGAGGAAGCGCTCCAGCTCCGCCGGATAGTCGCTCACCTCGTCATTGGCGCGGCGGCTTCATCAAAGCGGGACCGAACGCTTCGCAACCAAGGACGCCCCAGGTCGAGTACCATAAAAAAATCTGTCTTGGCCCGTTCGCCTGAAGAGACTTTGTTGCTGCGGGAGTTTGTCGACGTCTTTGGGCGTGAGGTGACAGAAACGAATTGGGAATATGGATTATATATTCTGCTGCATGGCGTCGTCGTAGCGCGCGGAGCCCTGGCACTTCGTGACGGGGATTCTCAGCGACCGTTCGAAGACTATCAAGACTCTGACCTGCCATCCCTGCAGCAAACAAACTAATTCATTCACGAAGGTTCGCTCGCTGGATCGACGCCCAGAACCGCGAACGCCACGATCCGCGCGCCGATTTCTCTCGAACGAGAGCGCCGCAATCGGCGCACGGATCAACTATCGAAACGCTTTCCGGGATGCGGCTATAGTTTCAACAGGTCTGCGGCAGATCTTCCAAAGAAGCTCTCTCTTGCTGATTGACTCATGCCCTCCATTTGCGCGTCATACAGCGCCACTGCTTCCTGATGTCCTTCGACATGAGGGAAGTCGGATGAGAAGACGATGATCCCTTCTGGAACGCGATCTATTGTCGGGCGCAACACGTCTTGTTGATGCACCACGGATACGCGTACCTGTCTCTGCACATATTCGCTGGGCTTGAGTGGCAGGCCGTAAGGGGCAAAGCTGAGCATCCGGGGGCGGCTTTCGTCCGCTTCCCGATCTATTGTTTCCAGGAAATCCGGAAGCCAGTCGATCCCAAGTTCCGACACGATGACCGCAAGGTTGGGATAACGATCGAGCACGCCCCCAAAGATCATCGCAGCGACCGCGAGTTGAGGCACAAGTCGCCGGGACAAATTTGCGAGCCTGTAGAAAGAGCTTAGGTCACCCCCATTATTGGCCCAGCCGGGGTGCATTGCCGCTCGGCCGCCGCCAACATGGAAGAGAATCGCGACGCCGAGATCCTCGCATGTGGCCCAGAAAGGTTCGAAGTCGGGATGATTAAGCGCCTTCCCGCCATGCGGATCTGCCTTCACGAATACAGCGCGCGAGCCTTTTTCGCGACCTGATACGACCTGCGCGATCGACCATTCGACATCGACCAGATCAACTACCACCGCCGGGATCAGGCGGTCCGTATAGCCGTGCATCTGCTCCAGCGCCCATCGATTGTAAGTGTCCAAAGCGGGCAGCGCGAGGGACGGATCGTTGCGCATCGCGTGCCGGTAGGGATGATATCCGTTCGACGGGAGCAGTATCTGCTTTTCAATGCCCCGTTTGTTCATCCACTCGATACGCGGTGCGGGCTGCCACGCCTCTGGAGCAAAGGCACCTGCATCCACCGCAATCTGCGGCGGATCACCACCCGCCAGGGATTTTTCATAGGCGTCGACCACATAAGGCGGGATCAGTTTCAACGGATCGGGACGCAGGGCTGGCGGAACAGAGGAGAAGAGATCCCCGACGACAATGTCGAGCAACTGTTCAGCGACGGTCATCTTCGGTAATTTGGCAGCCAAGCTGGGATTGGCTTGCGCGAACCAGTCTGCTGGTTCGTTAAAATGGCTGTCCACGTCGATGATGCGCATGATTATCTTTCCTCTCCAACCTCTCAATAATGGTACGATTTCGTTTCCATGTAAACAGGTTTGCAGTTCGATCGGATTATGCAAGGAGCGCCGCATGGTTCGTGCGTCATCGATAAGGAACGATCCCCCGCTTCGCGGTCGGCCCAAACGGCAGGATTCGGCACAGCGCCAACACAAGCTGCTCGAAACCGCCATGGCACTGTTCATCGGTAATGGTTTGGCGGTGACGATGGACACGATCGCGAGCGCGGCCAACGTATCGAAAAGAACGCTCTACGCCAGCTATCCCGACAAGATCTCCCTGTTCCTGGCGGTTTTGGAGTGGCTGTCCTCTCAAGGCACCAAGGCCGCGCTGAGCCTGCCGCCCGACATGCCGCTTGTCCCGGCTCTGATTAGATATGGCGAAGCCTTGTTCGACCATTATTCCGACCCGCGGACGGCGGCCTTTCTGCGGCTGATGCAGAAAGAGAAAGAACGCGTACCTGACCTGGACCGGATGATGAGGGAAGAGGTTGTTCGCGACCAGGTCATGCCGCTGGTTCGTTATTTGGAGCGACAGTTCCCGGACACGAGCGACGACCCTACCCTCTTCGTGGCCGCACGCATGCATGTTCGCAATGTTATCGGGGAAATAAGCGACGCCTATGCGGATGGCCGCACGCCGGACGCTCTTGCCAGCCGTGGCTTTTTGGAATCATCGGCGGAAATCCTTGCCTCGGGCCTGCTACGGAGCGGCCCGAGGGGGTAACTCGGCGCCGTTCGGCATCAGCATTGACGCTGCTAAGCCTGCAACGGGGCGTTGCAAAGAAGGCCACTTTTGTAACGGTTCGACATACGCCACAATGTGTGCAAGTCCGCGCCATCGTCTTGGCGGGCCAATTAGCCTGCGGGCGTTAACCGGTTCAGGAGAGAAGCATCATGCGAGCTGCTATTTTCGAAGGCGTGGGCAAGCCCCTGTCAATCCAGACGGTGAAGGATCCTACACCTGAACCGGATCAAGTCATTTTGACGGTCGAGAATGCCGGTATCTGCGGGTCGGATCTCCACATGACCGAAGGCGTGCACACGCCCGCCGGACTCATATTGGGTCACGAATTCGCTGGTACGATTTCTGTCGTGGGTTCGGCGGTGAAAGGCTGGCGCCCCGGCGATCGCGTCACGGCCCTACCCCTCAACGCCTGCAATAGCTGCGACACCTGCGACCGGGGCCTCCCGGCGCTGTGCAGCCAGAATCTGTTCACGGGCTGCTATCTGAATGCCCAAGGTGCCTATGCGCAATATGTTGCCGCACGCGGATCCATGTTGCAGCGACTGCCCGAAGGCGTGAGCTTCGCGGAAGGGGCGATGGTAGAGCCGCTGGCGGTCGGCCACCACATTGTCGGGATGGCCGAATTGCCACGCGGAGCATCGGTTCTGGTCCTCGGAGGCGGCCCCATCGGGGCTGCCGTTACGCTGTTCGCCCGCCATGCCGGTGCGCGGCACGTCGTCGTAAGCGAGATGTCGGACGTCCGCCGGCATCGCGCCCTGGAGGTAGGCGCCACCGCCGTCATCGATCCGGCTCAAGAAGATGTGCTGGAATCGTTTCGGAAAGCCACTGGGGAGGCGCGCCCCTCCGTCGTCTTTGAATGCGTGGGATTGCCGGGCATGATCCGGCAAGCTGTGGATTTCGCGGCAGTCCGTGGCCGTGTCGTTGTCGCTGGCGTCCTGTTCGATGAGGATAGCTTCGCGCCGATCGTTGCCATGGGCAAGGAAATCACGATCCGGTTCAGCCAGGCTTACACGGAAAACGACTTCTCAGCCGTCATCGACGCGATCGCGCGGGGAGAGGTCGAGCCCCAGCCGCTGCATACATCGACCGTCAGTCTGGACGAACTTCCCGCCGCTTTCGAAGCGCTGCGAAAGCCAACGAACCAGTGCAAGGTGCTTATCAAGCCCTGACTCCTCCTTGGCAGGGCAAGCCGGTGGTCGGACCCAAATTTTGCTTCTGGACGTTGATGCAGTTCAACAGAGGGAGTGAGATCATGAAGCGCACCACAGCCTTGGCGGCGATCATCGGTATGAGCCTCACACTTGCTGCGTGCGGCGGCAAGGGGGACGACAAGCTGGGCGAGCAGGCGCAAGAGGCCGCAGAGAATAGGGCCGACAAGATGGACGCCATGGCAGACAATATGAGCGGTACCGCCGAGGATATGATGCAGGCCCGGGCCGATGCCACCCGCGAAGCGGGGGAAGCGCGCGAAGAGGCGATCGACAGGTCCGACATCAATGCCGATGCCCTGACACCAGCCGAACGAGCGGAGATCATCAACGGCAACTGACACACCTAAACACAGTTGCCGCCACGATCTTCGCCTATAGCTGAAGGTCGAACGCCGATCAGCCTGCCTGGGTCTGGAGAGCGCGAGCCAGCGGGTCCGCTTCCTTGGCAAGAATACGGGTCGCATGACGGACGGCCTTCGGCGGCTCTCCAGCCGACCGTTGAAAGGCGCGACGCATGCGTTCGGTATTCCCGAACCCAACAGCTTCTGCCACTGATTGCATTGATGCAGCACCAGCTGTCAGCATCGCACGCGCAGCCTCAAGCCGCATGCGTTCAACAGCCTTTGCCGGCGTGATGCCCGTTTCCTCAAGGAATAGCCGGGCAAATGTGCGCGCGCTCATGCCCATCTTGTCCGCAAGCAGATCGACGCTCATCGGTTTGGCCACGTTAGCCCGCATCCACATGCGCAGTGCGTCGAACCGTTTGGACGCGCCGCCGGTCGCCTGCAGCCATGACGGTTCGACATGACCCTCGGCGGTGCGCGTATGGACGAACATTTCCTGCGTCACGGCACGAGCAGCATCCGCACCGAGATCGTCCTGAATCAGTGCGATGGCCATCTCGATACCCGCGCTTATTCCCGCAGATGTCCAATATTTGCCCTCGCGCAGGAATACCGCACTGCGATCAACGATGACCCTGGGATAGCGGCGCGCGAAATCGTCGATCCAGCCCCAGTGCGTGGTTGCGCGCATCCCGTCCAGTAGGCCGGCTTCGGCCAGTGCGTAGGATCCAACGCATACAGATGCTATGCGCTTGGTTTCCGGCGCTTGTCGGGCGAGCCAATGAGCAACGGCAGACATGTTGTCCGCATCCCCCAATCCATAGCCGCCCGATACGATCAATGTGTCGAAAGAACCGGACCCGAAAGCCTCTGCCTCCATCGATACGCCGGAACTGCTCTTCACCATGCCGCTTGTGGGAGCGCAAAGGGTAAGGGCATATGCACCGGGCGATACCAGATTGGCGAAGTCGAAAGCTGCAATCGGACCCGCGACATCCATGAGTTGGAATTGCGGAAAAATCGCAAAGGCAACCCGGCGCGTCATGGCAGAAAGAGAGGGATTATTGTCATTGATAGCGATCCTCGACTTTGGCATCCAAACCCCGGAACCGGTCAATAGCCTGAAGCAGAGGCGTCATCCAGTGAATAGCCGACATAGCGCAAAGGCTGCCAAAAGTCGGGTAGAAATTCATGATGGATTGTCATCAGAAGCTGCGCTGGAAAGAGCGGATGACAAACGCCGGGAATGGCGTGGCGAGCTAGTTGGAGGAGGATGCGAATGGCGCAATTGCTGATTGCGGCTGCCATGATTGGATGGTTTTGCCTGATGATCTACCTCGGCCACCGCTATCCCGTCGTGAAGGTCCCCGCAAAGGCATATCTCACCAATGCACTTGCCGCTGTGGCTGCGGGCGTGATCGGCATACCCCTTGCTTACATGACCGGCGCAGCCGCGATCTGGGCATCGCAAGCGACCGGCCTGCAGCTCAATCTTATCCACCCCGATCAGATTGGGTTGGGCCTGCCTGTGGTTGACGAGGCGCTTCGCGTTCTGGCGATGATTTTCGTGCCCCTGGCTGTCTATGATTTCTGGCTCGCATTTTCCCACCGACTGGAGCACCATGTGCCCGTCCTTTGGGACATCCATCAGGTCCATCATTCGGACCGCTGGATGAATCCACTGACGGTGTTTCGAGACAATTTTCTCCAGATCCAGTGGCGTAGCTTCTTCTCGATGCTGACGATCGGCCTTTTTGTCGACCTCAACTTCAAGGAGGGCGGACAAGCCGCAGTCTATTCTCAGCTATTCCTCTTCGCCTGGGCCGCCCTGTGTCATTCGAACATCCGGGTAGAGCTCCCTTGGCTGGAGGGAATCTTGGTGACACCGCAGTACCACCGGATCCACCATTCGACCCGACCCGAACATATCGACAAGAATTTCGCAGATGTTTTCCCGATCTTCGATATGCTGTTCGGCAGCTACGTTCGCCCTGAAAAGGGTGAATTCCCCGAGACCGGGCTGGCTTCAGGAGAAGCTATCGACGGCATCGGCGGAGTGATCTTGGCCCCCTTCCGCTCGTGGCTCAAGCGTCTGACGCTCCGCTTGCGGTAGCATGGTCCGCCCCTCTCATTGTCAAATAGCTGGCTTAGTGGGCCACCATCAGGAGTAAGCAATGCGCATCATGGCAGTTATGCTCAGTATCGGCCTGACAGGATCGTCCTTGGCGGTGGCCCAAGACCGACCAAACCCGATTTCTCCCGATCGCACCGTCACCGTACCAAGTTTCCGACTGCCGCCGTCCGTCTATGTCAGCCCGGAGGCTCGCCAGCGCATGGCTTCCCGACCGGCAGATACCGGTGCCGCGCTCGATGGCATCGCGAAAGGCGGAGCCGCCGTTGCGCAGCGGATCCGCAACGCACAGGACAAGATCGCGCTCGCCCGCTCTGCTGAGATCGGCAGCCGCTACGGCGTGACGGTAGAAGCGACCGAGATCGCTGGCATCAAGGGCTATTGGGTGCGTCCGACAAGGGTAGCTTCTGGCAACAAAGGCAAGGTGCTGGTCAATTTGCCTGGCGGCGGCTTTGTGGTTGCCGCCCCCGGTGCTGGCGCGATAGACGAGGCCGCACCCTTGGCGGGAATGGCGGGCATAACGATCCTGACGATTTCATATAGCCAGGCGCCGGAAGCGAAATTTCCCGCCGCGAGCCGCGACGTGGCCGCCGTATATCGTGAACTCCTCAAGACCTATAAGCCCAGAAATATCGGGTTTTTCGGCGGCTCCGCAGGCGGGCTCCTGACGGCGCAATCGCTTGCCTGGTTTCAAAGGGAGAATTTGCCCACGCCTGGCGCGGCCGGTATTCTTTGCGCTTCAGCTGACGCGCGCTGGGGCGGCGATGCATGGCATTGGTTCAAGCCGCTACAGGGCCTTACCACAGAACCGACACTGGACGAGCGCTTCTACTATGGGGATCATGATCTGTCCGATCCGCTCATGTCTCCGATCGAGTCCAGCGAGGTTCTGAAGCGTTTTCCGCCCACGCTCCTTGTCACTGCTACGCGGGCTGGAGAGTTGAGTGCCGCAGTGAACACCCATCGCTTGCTCGTCAACGCGGGGGTGCAGGCGGATCTTCATGTCTGGGATGGCCTGAACCACTGTTTTTACACCGATGACAAGATCCCTGAGGCGCGTGAAGCTTTCGGCGTGATGGCGCGCTTCTTCACCCAGCATTTGGGCCGCAGGTAGAGCGGGCGGGGTAGACGGAGCATCTTGGCAAGAAAGCGCCTAACACCATATCCTGACCCGTTCGAAGACATACGGCCTTCGGCCTCGCCGACATTTGACCCGCAGCGCTGGATCATGGTTCAGCCCTGTTGTGCATCATCCTCATTGCTCGCGGTCCATTCGATGATGTTGGCCTCCTGGCCGATCAAGGCAAGGCCATGGGCGATGGAGGTCAGCTCATCGCCACTCGCAATATGGCTAGTGGTGAAACGCGCCTCGAACAAGCGACGCACAGCTGGAATCAATGAAGAGCCCCCGGTGAGAAAGACATGGTCTATCGCGCCTGCCTCTATACCAGCCCGTTCAAGCGCCACTTCCACCGTGGCGGCGATGCGCGCAAGGTCGGGCGCAATCCAGCTTTCGAAGTCAGCACGGCTGACATCCGCTTCCACCTGCACCCCTGCGCTGTCGAAATGGAAATGCGCGCGTTCATCGGTCGAAAGCGCCCGCTTCAGCCGGCCGACAGCGTCATAGAGCGGATAGCCGAGCTCATTTTCAACCACAGCAATCATTCGGCTAATCGCCGCGGGATCGTGCGCCGCCCGCTTCAGCTTCTCCAGTTCGGCCAGCGTCCGTCGGTTGTGCATCAACGCCAGCCTAGCCCAGTCGCCAAAATCAGCGAAATGACCCGCCGGTATCTCCAGCACCTTGCCCATGGAGGCATAGGTGCCGCCCTTGCCCAGCATCGGCAGGACCAGCTTGTCCATGATGCGATAGTCGAAGCGATCACCCGCTAGTCCGATACCGGCAGAACCGAGCGGCGTGCACCGCCGCGTGGCCCCCGGCGCCTCGATCCGCACGACAGAAAAGTCGCTGGTGCCGCCGCCGAAATCCGCAACCAGCAGGGTCGCGGGCTCGTTCAGCCGCGCAGCGAAACTGAAGGCGGCGCCCAGCGGTTCATAAACATAATGCACTTCCCGTTCGAGAGCCGCGAACATGAGGTCATATCGCTGGCGGGCAAGCGCTCCGTCCGGCCGCTGCCCCGCATAGCGCACCGGGCGTCCGACGACGACGCGCGGCGGCAAATGCTTCAGCGCGTCTGCGGCATGCGCCCGCAGCCGATCGAGAAACACATGCCCCAATTCCTCGAACCGCAGGCGCTTTTCAAAGATGGTGGCATGTTCGAACGCCTTGCTTGCGGCGACGGATTTGAAGGATTGCAGGAAGCGACTGCCTTGCGGAAATTCCAGGAATTCAGCGATCGCCCAGGGCCCTGCTTCCTTCGCGACGCCACCGGCTGCGGCATCATCCTCCCAGAAGCAGAGCGCGGAGCGGAAGATGGAGCCGTTGTTGCCCGGCGCAGGATAGTCCACCATCGCCGCCTCGCCATCGAAGCCCAGTGCAACCACCGAATTGGTGGTGCCAAAGTCGATACCGACCGATCGAGCAAGCGAAGTCATGATTTCCGTCCATTTGTGGGGGGATGAAGATGGGCGGGCGGCTATTGCAGGCATGGGAGCGCAGCGCAACCAGCCGCGGGCACGGCCGCGCTCAATGGCTGAGCTTTGCCTGCCTGCCGGGAAGAGCAGCGTTCCAATACCTCGGCGCAGGCCCTCCCCTTTTCACACGATTGCCTCTACATCGCGTGGATGCCTCAAATCCTGATCGATGCCGATGCCTGTCCGGTAAAGGACGAAACCTACAAAGTCGCGTGGCGGTATGACGTGCCGGTCACCGTCGTCAGCAACAGTCCTATTCGCGTCCCGGCCCATCCTCTCATCTCGCGCGTGGTGGTGAGTGACGGGTTCGATGCCGCCGATGACTGGATCGTGGAACATGTAGATGCAGGCTCCATCGTGATAACTGCCGACATATTGCTGGCCGACCGATGCCTGAAGGCCGGGTGCGCGGCGGTGATCGCGCCGACCGGCAAGCCATTTACCAGCGCATCAATAGGCAATGCCGTTGCAACGCGGGCCATCATGGCGGATTTGCGCGCGGGTGCGATGGGTGATGGTCTGGGTGGACCGGCCCCGTTCGCAAAGGCGGATCGGTCCCGCTTTCTTTCCATCCTGGATCAGACGGTGGTCCGGCTCAGGCGATAGGCAGGCAGAACCCACCGGACTCATGGTCGCCCGTCCCCTTCCGCGCGCCCCGGGGGTGGCCACCTCGGATCGGGCATCGCATCATGACCCGAACGGACGGCAAAGGCTAAGACACGCAGTCCGGTCTCTTTGCCTGCCCTGCCATGTGCGATGGCTACCGACCTGGAGGAACCACCGGGCCACCCAGAGCGATCGCTTTCTGATAAGCAGGCCTCGCCTGGATCCGGGCCAGATAATCACGCAGCTGCGGATATTCGGCAAGGAGGCCCGCTGAGTCCGCCACTTCGATAAGATAGGCCAGATGGATATCGGCGATGGTGAATTCCGCGCCAAGCAGCCAGGGGCCACCGCCCATGCGTTCCGCGATGTATCCGAGCGTCTTGGCACGTTCCGGATTGACGAACCTCGTCAGGCCTTCCTGCAAACCTCCCACCATCCCGCCAATCAATGTCAGCATGATCGGGAAGGCTGCAGATCCTTCGACATAATGCAGCCATTCATCATGCACTGTGCGCTCATCGGTTCCCGCCAGCGGTGCGAGCCGTCCCCCGCCGTGGCGATCGTTGAGATGGGTGAGGATTGCGCCGGACTCGGCGATCGTCAGCCCGTCGTCCACCAGGACCGGTGCCTTGCCGAGAGGATGCACAGCGGCAAGCTCCGGCGGCGCACGAAAGTTTTCATCCCGCTGGTGGACGACCATTTCATAGGGAATGCCCAGCTCTTCAAGAGCCCACAAAATGCGCGTTGAGCGAGAATATGCCAAATGATGGAGCGTGATCATGGAGTGAGCCTCAATTGCAGCAGATCAATACACGAATCCTGTCGCTCAGTGATGAGCCAGCGGAGGATGGTTTGTCGCAATATTCTAGAACCGCGCCGGGGTGGTCCTGATCGGCACCGGTTCGGGGAAACGCCGCCATCCCAGGTCGGCGATCACATCATTGCTTTGCACCGCTTTCCGGCCTCGGCTGCGGTCAAGGGACCAGGTTATATGAAAGGTGCCGCCGTCGGGCCGTCCACTGTTGCCGCCGACCACGACGATCAAAGCCTGAAGTCCTTCCCCATCGCTGATGCTGCCGACAATTTCCGCCCGCTGGGGTTCAGGCAAGGCCGCATCTTCCGCCACGTCAGACTGTAACGTGATGTGATCAGCGATGACGTCCGGCCAGAGGGGCGGAAAGCGATTGAGCAGCGAAGAGCGCTCACCGTCATCAAGTTTCCAGCCGACAGCCGACATATCTTGCTCCTCTCTTCCACTCACGATCAACGTCCCAGCGGACCGTTGGTCGCATAGCGCGATATCGTGCGATCAGCTTTCCAGCATTTCACGAATGCGGGCGGACAGCATTTCAATTTGGAACGGCTTCGTGATCATCTGCATGTTGTCCGACAGGAAGCCGCCTCGCACCGCCGCACCTTCCGCATAACCAGTGACGAAAAGGATCGGCAAGTCGGCAAGATGTTCCCGCGCGATCTCGGCGAGTTGCCGCCCATTCATCCCCGGAAGGCCGACATCCGAGATCATGAGGTCGAAGCGACGGCCCGACTCCAGGATGCGCAACGCCTGCTGCCCATCTGCGGCCTCGGTCGCCTTGTAGCCAAGCTCCTCCAGCACATCGCGGACAAGGAGGCGCACTGATTCATCGTCTTCGACCAGGAGCACGGATTGACCATCGCCATGATGGATCGCAGCGCTTTCGGCAGGCTCTTCATGGGGCTGCATGTCGGCGACCGGCAGGTACAGGTTGACCCTAGTCCCCTGCCCCACCTGTGAATCGATGCGAACAAGTCCATTCGACTGCTTGGCGAAACCATAGACCATGGACAGGCCAAGGCCGGTCCCCTGCCCGATCGGCTTGGTGGTGAAGAAGGGGTCAAACACCTTGTCGAGCGTGCCGCCATCGATGCCGACGCCCGTGTCGGACACGCCAACCACGACGTAGCAGCCCGGCGTGACGCCCGGATTGCGGGCGCAGCATTCCTCGTCCAGCTCCGCCTCTTCACAGGACAGCGTCAAGCGGCCGCCATCGGGCATCGCATCGCGGGCGTTGATGGCAAGGTTGATGATCGCGCTTTCAAGCTGGTTGGCATCCACCAGCGCGAAGGGCAGCGGCGAGGAGGAAAGGATTTCCACCTCAATGGATTCACTCATCGTACGGCTGAGCAGGTCCTCGAGCGAATGGATGAGCTTACCTACATCGGTCGGCCGGCTGTCTAGCGATTGGCGCCGCGAAAAGGCAAGCAGCCGGGCCGTCAGGCCAGCCGCCCGCTGGGCCGACGTGCTCGCAGCATCCATGAAACGTTCGAGATCGTCCAAGCGGCCGCTGGCGATCCGGCGTTTCAATATGTCGATCGCTCCAATGATGCCGGTGAGCATATTGTTGAAATCGTGCGCAATGCCGCCGGTCAGCTGGCCGACCGCCTCCATCTTCTGCGCCTGCCGCAGCGCCTCTTCTGCGCGCGCGCGTTCTTCTGCTTCGGCCTCAAGCCGGGCCAGCGCTTCACGCAATTCCTTGGTCCTGGCGTCGACCTCCTGCTCCAGCCTCTGCGCTGCCTGCGCGAGCGCCTGCTGGCTCCTTTTCTGTTCGTCGATGTCCACGATCACCGAGATGGAACCGGTGACACGCGAACTGCCTGGGTCGCGCAGCGGCACGCCGCTTACCCGCGTCCATACCGATGGCCCATCTGGCGGGTGGTGGAGAAATTCGATACCGGGCACCTGCTCGCCCCTTAGCGCGCGCACGGTAACGAAGCGGTCGCGGGTGATGCGGCTGCCATGCTCATCATAGCCCTCCCACAATTCCTCGGCATTGGGCAACCGGGCGGGGATTTCACCAGTGGGGAGGAAGCGGCGGAAAGCAGGGTTGGACAGCAGCGTGCTGCCATCGGCATTGACGAAGGCGACGCCGACAGGAAGGTTTTCCAGCAGCGTATTCAGGCGGCCGCGCTCCGTTTCGATCGCGGCAAACTGGTCGCGGATCAGCAGTTGCTTTTGCCGTGCCCTGATACCCGAAGCGACAGCGCTGATCAAAGATTCCCCGCTGACCGGCCGCTCCAGCAGGATGACGCTGAGCGCATTGTCGGGCAGCCGCCGCCTGACCGCCTCGCTGGATGCAAACCGCCCCGCCTGCCGCCCAGCAAGAAGGACGAAGGGTATGTCGGACCAGGCGGGCTGCGCATCCAGTGCCAAGCGCAGCGGTTCAAGGTTGGCCGACAATGCTTCTTCGGTAACCAGAACCACGCCGGTTTCCTGATCAACGGACTTCGCTACGTCGACCAATGTCGGGCAGACATGGACGGGATGCCCTTCCCCCTTTAGCAAGCGCGCGACGCTTTCGGCGTCACTGCCATAAGGTGCGCTGACGAGAACCTTGAGGGACGAGGATGCGGCCTTATGCACGGCCGGAGCGGTCCTCCATCAGCGGTGTGGCAGGACCCCGATATTCCGGCGTGCCGGTGAGCACGCCCCGAAAGTCCGACAGCGGTGCTCCAACGCGGACACCGTGAGAATCAATGCGGAACTCGCAGATCGAGTCTTCATGCGCCCCACTGCGATGCTTGACGACAGACAGCGCCTTGCGAATGCGGCCTTCCGCTTCGAAGAAACGCAGCAGAATGACGATGTCAGCGATGTAGGACACGTTGAGTCCACCCGCGTTCATTGACCCGAAAAAGCCCTGCTGCGGATTGACCAGCATTGTCACGACGCCCCGGTGGCTGAGGTAAGACAAGAGCTCATGCAATTGCAGGATCAGCTGCTTTTCCTGCGGCATGGCGGCGAGATAGCCGTTGAGGCTGTCGATCAGGATGATCCGCGCATCGCGATCCTCTACCTCTTGTCGAACCATCGCGGCAAATTGGCCTGGCGCAATTTCGGCCGGATCGATTTGGCGGATGACAAGCAGGCCGTCCTCCATCAGGGCCTGAAGATCGGTGCCGAACAGTCTGGCGCGGTTGACCAGCGTTCCTATCCGCTCATCAAACTGATAGATGACCGCGTTCTCGCCCCGTTCACAGGCCGCAATGACATATTGAAGAGCAAGCGTCGTCTTCCCTGAGCCAGCAGGGCCAGTGATGAGCGTACTCGTGCCGCGCTGGGGACCGCCGCCCAAAATGGCGTCCAGTTCAGGGATTTTGCTCGGTACCGGCTCATCCTCGAACGGCGCATGATGATCCGAAGCGATAAGACGCGGGAAGATGTCGATGCCGCCCTTGCGAATGATCATGTCGTGATAACCGGCGACGAAATCGACCCCCCGCATCTTCTGGATTTGCATCCGCCGACGGGCCGCTCCAAAATCCAGCGTCAGCCGTTCGAGAGTGACGACGCCGTGGCAGAGGCTGTGCAGGTGATTGTCACGGAAGCCTGTACCGCCAGTCAGGTCGTCCACCAGCAGGACGGTCGTGTCGATCTGCGCGAAGAATTGCTTCAGGAACAGCAGTTGACGACGATAACGAAGCGGGTCCTGTGCGAGCAGCCTCAATTCAGAGAGACTGTCGAACACGATGCGACGCGGTTTGATCCGCAGCACCTCTTCCCGGATCAAGTCGATCGTGCCGCCCAGCTCCATTTCCCAGCTGTGCAGGATGGATTGGTCGCGGCCAATGCCAAGCACGGAATCGGCCGAGGCAAGTTCGAACAGGTTGACGTCGTCGAGGTTCCAGCCGTGAGAGGCGGCCACGACTGACAATTCTTCGCTCGTCTCAGAAAGGGTCACATACAGCACCTGCTCGCCAGCCTTCACCCCTTCCAAAAGGAATTGCAGGGCAAGTGTGGTTTTGCCCGAGCCGGGAGCACCTTCCACAAGATACAGCCGCTGGGCTGGGAGGCCGCCACCCAGCACCATGTCCAACCCAACATTGCCGGTGGAAACGCGATCGAAAATCCCGGTCATTCGGCCATGCCTCCTCAGCACGGCCGTCACCCGATCCATCGGCCTGACAAAATCCATTGCCTCGCGCCAGGGCGAGGACCGTGCCGTACCGCCACTCATCCAGGCATTAACGCCTTTTCAGGCATGCGGTTGCATCGTCGGCAAGGCTTAGCGCCCGGGCGGATCGTGCGGGGCAGGCGCGGTCACAGGGCGCAAGCTCTCGCGGTCCTCGGGCGGGACGGGCGCGGTTGGGTCGGGGCGGTAGTGCTCCTCCGCCCTGACGGTGCCATCAGGATGATTGTCACCCAGCAGATCGGCGGGAACATGGCCGGTCGACGGCTCGGACGACGCCAGAGCCGGGCGGGACTGCGCCGTCGTCGATCCCGGAGCCGGCTGCGCGTCGGGACGGGACCGGTCGAACAGCTTCTTGGCGATGAAGCCTGCACCTACGAGAATGGCGAGCTTGCGGATCATGGTGTCGAACTCCCGTTAATGATGGGTCACTTCGGGCGCACGGACGAAAGGCATGTCGTCCGGCTCGATAGTGGTAGGATGATGGTCAGGATCGTACGGATCGCGGCCTTGATACCGCCCGTCGTACACAGGATGCGCGACCCGGCGGGCCGGAAAGGCATTGCCCGTTGTCTTGTCGAGAGCCCGTGCCACGAGTGCATCGACGATGGTTGCTCCCGCGACGAAAGCGATGGCTCCCCACAGGCCGCGATGGCGCGGCGCATTGCGGGCAGCGAGGCCGAGAGCCGCCAGGTCCATCGCGTCGCCTGCCACCCGGTTCCACACCAGCGTCGAATGCGCGGGCGCGGCCAGCAATCCCGCCCCCGCAAGCATCTCGCGTGCGCCAAACACGCGTAAGGTGGTGCGCCCCGCGCGATGATCATTGCCCAAGGCACGGGCAATGCGGCGCGTGGCAGCTATTTCGGCAACACCCAGAGCAATCGAGAATATCCCCAGTCCAAGGCTGATCCGCCGTACATCCATGGTCGGCCTCCTATGCTGTATCTGCTGGCGCTAACGGCTTGCGCCGGGGCCTGTTCCCATCACCTGAAGGCGCTTGTCGGGGCCGCGCCAAAGCGAGGCGAAGGAACGGCGGCCGGTTTGCCCTGTCCGGTTCTTGCGGGTGGGCGGGCACTCCGTCATAGCGGGGCAACGACCAGTCTGATCGGAGTGAAGCGTGCCCCATTCCTGCGACCTTGCGATCCGCATGCAGCGTGCGGCGTTCAACCGCGCGCTGGCGGACAAGGACCTGAGCGCAATCGGGCCGTTGCTGGCCCCTGAGGCGATACTGGTGACCGGCAGCGATAGCGGGGTCATCACTGGCCGCAAGGCACAGTTGGTGGCTTGGAAGCGAGAATTCGCCTCGCCTGAGCGCATAGTCTATGTTCGCATGCCCACCAGCATTACCGCCTCGCCAGTCGAACCGATCGCGATGGAACAGGGTGAATGGAAAGCTGTTGCAGTGGAGACCCAGGAGCCCGCGGCATCCGGCATCTACAGCGCGAAATGGCGCAAGCTCAACGGCGAGTGGCTGATCGAGGCGGAAATCTTCGTGACGCTCGCCTGAGGGTGGCTGGCCCGGTGCATTATGCCGAGCCAGCCGACCGTATGTCTTCAGCCCAAAGCCTTCGCCATGACCCGCCCAAGCCGTTCGGCAAAGGCGCGCGGATCGGTGGGCAGTTCGCCATCGGCAATCCGCGCTTCGTCCAGCAGAAGCCAAGCCGCATCCTCTCGCAGGCTGCCTTCGTCCTGAAGGCTGCTTAGCCTGATGATCAGGCTATGACGGGAGTTGAGCTCCAGCACCGGCACCGGCGCCGCGTCCGGCAGCGGCCAGCAGCTTTTCCAGTTGCCGGTCCATGCCATGCTCGGCCGCGACGAGGCAGACGGGGCTTTCGGTCAACCGTTCGGACACGCGTACGTCGGAAACTTGGTCCTTGAGCAGCTCCTTGGCGAAGTCGATGAAGCTGCTGACTTCCTCTGAGGCCGCGGGCGGCGCCGCTTCGCCCTCGGGCAGAGGGATGAGGCTGAGGTCGGCAAGACCCTGCGTCACCGACTTGAACGGCTTGCCATCATAATCGACGCCTGCAGTGACCCAGAAGCTGTCGACCTGATCGGTCAGCAGCAGCACCTCGATACCGCGTGCGCGAAAACCTTCCAGCTGGGGCGATGAAAGCAGCCGGTCGAGATCGGAACCGGTGGCGTAGTAAATCGCCGTCTGGTTCTCCTTCATGCCCTCGGCATAGTCTTTCAGCGAGCGCCAGCTCTCGTTCGAGGCGGTGGACTTGAAGCGAGCGAGGCCGAGCAGTTGCTCGCGGCGAGCGAAGTCCTCGTACAACCCCTCTTTCAGCACCGCCCCAAAATTGTCCCAGAATTTGATATAGCCTTCCCCGTCCTTGGCGGAGAGCTTTTCCAATTCGGAAAGGACGCGGTTGCTGACGCCCTTCTGGATCGCGGCCAGGACTGGGCTCTGTTGGATCATCTCGCGCGACACGTTGAGCGGCAGATCGCTGGAGTCCACCAGGCCGCGCACGAAGCGCAGATAGCGGGGCAATATCTCCGCCTCGTCCGTGATGAAGACGCGGCGGACATAGAGCTTCATGCGGCCCGTGCGGTCGGGATCGAACAGGTCGAAGGGCTTCATCTCGGGAATGAAAGCCAGCACCGAATATTCGTGCAGCCCCTCGGCACGATAGTGCAGCGTCAGCGCGGGTTGATCGAACTGACCCGCGACGCTGCGGTAGAAGTCGGTATATTCTTCCGCACTGATCTCGCTCTTGGGCTTGGTCCACAGCGCCGCGCCATCCGCAATCTGCTCGGCCTCGGCATCCGGCTTTTCCTTGAGGAAGATCGGCACCGGCACATGGCCGGACTGGTCCTTGATGATCTGCTGAACACGATAGCGTTCCGTGTAGGACGCCGCATCGTCCTTCAGGTGCAACAGGACGCGCGTGCCATGGTCGGGCGCTTCTGCTGCTTCGGCGGGCTGAACGGTATAGGTGCCAAGGCCGTCGGACGACCAGCGTGCCGCCTCCCCCGCGCCCGCGCGGCGGGACAGGACATCGACGCGATCAGCGACCATGAAGGCGGAATAGAAGCCGACGCCGAACTGGCCGATCAGCTGTGTGCCTTCCGCGTCCTTGGCGCTGGCGACGCGTTCCATGAACGCCTTCGTCCCCGAACGCGCGATCGTCCCGAGCGCCTCGACAAGCTCAGCTTCGTTCATGCCGATGCCATTATCTTCGATAGTGATCTGGCGCGCATCGGGATCGAGCGTCACTGTCACGCGAGGGCCATCGCCAGCCGCGAGCGCGGGATCGCTCAAGCTTTCATAGCGCAGCTTCTCACAGGCGTCGGCGGCGTTGGAGATGAGCTCCCGCAGGAACACATCCTTGTCCGAATAGACCGAGTGCACCATCAGGTGCAGCAATTTGGCTACGTCAGCCTCGAAGGAACGGGTTTCAGGAGCAACGTCGGTCGAGTTCGTCATGGCGTTTCTTTCATGCCCTTCAGTGAATTTTGGCCGCCGGACAGATGGCGCGGCATGGCACGCCTTTCAAGCTTGAGAAGAATGAGGGTGGAAGATGGATCACGATTGGCGGTTCAGCGCTTTCACCCTCAATCATCAAGGAGGCGCGCGTGCAGGTCGAAACCTATTTGCTGGCGGAACATGATTGGGTGCCGAACAATGGCCGCCTTCCGGTCATCCTCTACCGGCGCGCCTTGGCCCATGCGTCGTGCGAAGAGACAGCGCGCGCCTTTGAAGAGGCGTTTGCCCGGCATGGCTGGCCCGCGCAGTGGCGGGACGGCATCTATGACTATCATCATTATCATTCGACCGCGCATGAGGTGCTGGGCATCGCGGCGGGATCCGCGCTGCTGATGATTGGCGGTCCTAATGGACGTGAGATCGAAGTCAGCGCTGGCGACGCCCTGTTGCTGCCTACCGGCACGGGTCATTGCGCGCTGAAGAACAGCGAGGATTTCCTGGTGGTGGGCGGTTACCCTGAGGGGCAGCACTGGGACATCTGCCGAGAGGCGCCTGATGCCGAGGCGCAAGATCGCATGGCTACCCTCCCCTTCCCTGCCTCCGATCCGCTGGAGGGTATGGGCGGAACGCTCAACGGCCATTGGAAGGCTGTGTTGTAGCGCGGCTAACGCCGAAGCTTCACATGCCAGCCGATATTGAATCTCCAGCCGCGATCGCCGCCCGGAAAGGCCTGGTCGATTACCCGCGCGCCTTCCAGATTGAGCGAAGCATGGGGGTTGTAGACGATCCGCACGCCGCCGCCCGCCGAAGCAAGGTCGTATTTGGCGGCGGGCAAGGTCGCGCGTTCCAGAATGCGGATTTTCGCTCCGTCGATAAAGCCGTAAACCTCGCTGTCCTTGAGCTTCGCGGCGATATCGGGACGCCAAGCCAGTTCCAACGATCCTGCCGCGCCGCGGTCGCCGCTCAGCACCGCTGTCTCGAAGGCGCGCCCAAATTCGGGGCCACCGATCGCGAAGCGCTCATTCCCTGAAAGCCGGTCCGCGCTGTATTGCCCGGATAGGCGAAGCCGTCCGACAAAGCGTTTACCCAGCATCCGGTCATAGCCGAGACGGGCAGTTACCTTGGTGAAAACGGGATCAGTAAAGCCCGGCGTCCCGCGAGCGTCCAGAATATCAAGCCCGCGCCCGAGGTTCAGGGACGCGCTGAAGACGCTTTTTTCAGCGATTGCCGAGTAGCCGACCGCTGCGCGGGCCGCACGGATGTGGTCTGATGACAGCACGGCGCCGAGCAAAGCGGCATCGCTGTTTAACCCATCCAAGCCTGCGCTGACGGTGAGATTGCGTTTATAGCCGCGAATGATCGGGTAGCTGAGTGAAGCTCCGAGCGTCCAGGCTTCGCCCGTGACCGGGAAATCCCTGAGCTTCGTGTCGAGATGCGAGGCAGCAACGCCGAACGTCAAGCCATCCGACCCGATGGGCGTTTGATGGCTGAGCCCCGCATAGCGGTAGCGATTGAGATCGGTTGCGGCGAGCAAGGTGATGTCGGTGCGGTCGCCATCCCGCAGCAGGCTGTAAAGCTGGCCTGTCGCGCGGAGTTGGCCGGTGCCGAGGCCTGCCTGGGTACGATTGTCGATGCCGAAGCTGAAATTGCTATATTTGCGCTCCGGCGTGACCGACAGTTGAACGGCGCCGGCTTCCTTGCCCCTGTTGAGGCCTACATCGACCTTTGCGCCGGGGATATCACGCATGAGCGATAGATAGCGCTCCAACGAGCGGCGGCTCAGCGGCTTTTCCTTGCGCAGGCGGTTCGCATAAGCCTGGATGAGCGGACTGGCGCCTTTGGGATAGGTGATGTCTTCGACAAAGCCTTCCGCCAGCAACAGCTTCACTCGGCCGCTGGACAAATCCTGCTGGGGGATGGCGACAGTGTAAAGCGCAACGCCGCTCTTGCCATAGGCTTTCGATACCGCTTGCGCGAGCGCCTTGAGATTGTCCCCTGACGCTGGTTTGCCGAGGAAGGCCTCGGCCGCTCTGGCGACACGTTCAGGAGCGTCAACGCCAACGAAATCGATCGCCTGGATGATTGTGCTGTCGTCGCCCGCCTGCACGGCTATGCGGCCAGATGTGGGCGGCGGCGCCTGTTGGCTCTTCTGGTCGTCAGTTCGGGGTTGCGTCGCCTGTTCGATAAGCGGGGGAGCAAGCAAGGTCGGAGAGGTCTGGGCAGCCAGCAGCCAGGGCGCCGCAGCCGAGATGAGCGCAGCCATCATGGAGGAATGTCCTGGGAAGAAGGGTCCGGAGGCACGATCAGTATCGCGCCTCCGAAAGGAAGCTCAGGGCCGCGTGAGGTTGAGCCCGCCTGTAAGGCTGTTGAGCGTGCCGGACACTGTTCCCGTCACTGGCGCGAGCAGGCCACCTGGAGAGGTCGTCGCGCCTGCTCCAGCGGTCGTCCCGCCAGCGCTGGCCCCTGCCGCTACACCAATCGGCGCGAGTGCCTCTCCCGCCACCTGTTGCACGCCGGAGGTCAGGCCTGATGTGGTGGAGGTCACGCCGTTCACCACCGAAGTCACTGGCGCGAGCAGCCCGCTGGTGGCGCCTGTGCCCGCTGTGGGCAATCCGCCGGGCAGCACATTGGCTTCGATCGCGGCGGGGCTTCCATTGCCCAGCAACTGATTGCCGCCGAGCGCGACGTTCAGCAGGTTCGACGCGATGCCTCCTGTGGGCGAAGTGATGTTGGTGACCCGGACGTCGGCAATGCCGTTAACGTCGGCAAGCACAGTGTTAGCCGTGTTCAGAACACCCACCGTTGCTACCGTACCAGCAGGCTGCGTACTGCCAAGCAACCCGACACCAATCGCGCCTGTCGTGCCGTTCAGCCCTTCTATGACCGTTCGACCGCCAACGTCGATGCTGACCAGATCGCCGACGACGCCCTGTGCGCCTTGCAGCAATAGGGTCCGGCCCTCGCCCGCATCCACGAGCACCGTGCCCGTATCGGTGAGAACGCGGGTGATCGTGCCGGTCACCGGTTGCAGCAGAGGTAATGCGGTCGCCACCGGGGTGGTCACGCTGCCCTGCCCGTCCGATACGCCGAGCACAGCGTTGCCAGCAGTCACGAGGGCGGGTGAAAGTTGACCTAGAACAGCGTTAGTGGTGCCGTCAGTGCCTGTTCCGCCAGATCCGTTCCCGCCGCCAGAACCTGATCCACCAGTTCCACCGCCAGTGCCCGTACCGCCACCTGTTCCGGACCCGTTGTCGGTTCCGGTGCCTGATCCCCCGCCAGTGCCCCCGCCGCCACTGCTCGACCCACCGCCGGAGCCTGATCCAGGGTTGCTCGCCCCGACGGTGGCAATGCGGGTGCCGCCGCTGCTCTCACAGGCGCTTAGAACCAGCATGAGTGC
This sequence comes from Pseudomonadota bacterium, assembly GCA_023433445.1. Classification (GTDB taxonomy): domain Bacteria; phylum Pseudomonadota; class Alphaproteobacteria; order Sphingomonadales; family Sphingomonadaceae; genus Sphingobium. The sequence goes on from JAEZCS010000006.1 coordinate 30,313, forward strand.
GGAACATGCGGTAAGGGTTGCAAATGCGCTTCGGCGCGCCGTTCGATCGCTGGGTAGTCCGTGTGCCACAAACCTTCTCCTGTCTGATCCAGCATTGCTTGCGGACGCAGACGAGGCCACGCGAACGGGTCGAATAGGCAATAGGCGTGCAGATGCGCTGCCCTGTTATCTATGGGTGACGACGGACTTGCACTGAAACCCTGAACCTTAAGCTCCTTCGGCAGCCCCGCTACCTTGCAATCAAGGCCGGAAACTTTGCGTCCCGATGTCACCATCGGTTTGCCTTTGTCGGGATCGATCCTTCAGCCCTAACGCCGGATTCGCGATTTGGTTCTATCGACGCGCCAATAATTTTCGCTTTTATGGTTACATTTCATGATGATGGGATTTCAGAGCGCGGTTCGTAATTCGCAGCCTCCTCTAAACCATCAACGAGCCTCATCGTCGCCAGCTATTTTGCCAAAGAAAGCACATACAACCAACATAGTTGTTTAGTTGTATCTCATTGCTTGATAATGCCCAGGAATGCTGGATTTTTCGACATCTGCAGAACAGGCATTTTTGTTGCTCGGTAGGCTCGATGGGCGGCTTGTCAACAGCCCTGCCACGGACATCTGGCTCGCTCGTGCACGGCTGAAGGGCGCTGCGGCGCTTGCCAGCGTTGCGTCAGTGCCGATCACGGTGAAGGAGTTGCAGGATTGGATTTGCGGGCGAACCCTTCCCCCGCGGCATAGTGAGGGGTTGAATGACCCGCTGTCGATCGCGGCGCTGCTCCATTTCGCGCTTTCGGCCAGCGATAGCCAACGCGATCCCATAGCTCGCGCGACCCTCAACATATCACGCCAGCTTCTGGACGATCGAAACGAAGCGGAAATATGGGCCCCGGGTGATTTGGTGCGTTTTGGCCCTGCCTGGCGGACGGTTCAGACGCTGGTGGAGGCGCCCTACCCTGCTTCGGATATCAAGGTGGTGGCAGAACGGCTCATTGCGGCAAGGGAAGGCCTCGCAGCTCCTGTAAGTGGCGGGCAGCTACTGACGACCGCAGATGGTCGGAAATTGCAGATCGATCCGCGCCAGCCAGATCTTGCATGGGTAGTTACGGCGCATGTTCCGGCGGCTCTTGAAGCATCGGGACTAACTTTGAGGCGGCTGCCTTCTTTCGTCGATCTTCCGCGGTTCCCAGCCATGGAGGTTCCGATATTGGCAGGTCAATTGGTTGGCATGATTCATCGCCAGGCGTTGCAGGGATTGGCAGAGTTGGATCGGCTTGAGGGAAGGTTGAAAAAATTGCCCGAGGAGCTGCCCGTGACGAAGCGGAGCAAAGCGCCTCTGCTGATGCGGCTGGAGCTGGCCTATCCCGGATTGAGCAAGACAGCGGTCGCTCGGCTGCTCGGTATATCCCACCAGGGTGCGACCAAGCTGGTCATGCAACTTGCTTCATCCCTTTCTTCCAAAAACTAGAATGTCTCCCGCTGGTTATAGGGTTTATATTGAAGTTAAGGAGTTACGAGCGGCCGGCATTGGCGGGAATCGTTGAAAAGGCGCGAGTCGGTCGAATATGCTCGTTCCTGAAAGATCGGCTATAGGTTCCCGGAGTGTCGAGCAACGCGTTCCCGAAGTGTCGGGCTATTGTTCCTGAAGGACCGTTTGGCGTTCCTGGAATGTCGAAGGCAGCTCTATCAAAGGGCGCTCGCATTGATGATTGAATCAGTTGCGCAGGATGGCCGTAAAATGTCGTTCAAAAGCTGTGGATGAAATGCCGCGCAGATGGCGTCTCCCTGTTATCGGCCACCGACGCGCGGAGTGGTACCGACACTTCGGGAACGGGTTGACCTTTAAATTCCATGATATCGTTGCCCCCGCCATCGGAAGCGGCCGGTCAGAGGCTGTGACGGTTCTTTTCGTGGAACCGACGCACGAAGCCGATGAAGGCTTTCTGATAATTCACCGGGGTTCGGGCAGGATCAGCGTCAAGCCAGTTACGGAAATCCTGATGCAACGACTGATAAT
>JAEZCS010000089.1 GCA_023433445.1 Pseudomonadota bacterium
GGTTGCTCGTCATCGGTTTTGCCGGTGGCGACATCCCCTCCATACCCGCCAACCTTTTGCTGCTCAAGAGCGCGTCGGCGGTCGGCGTCCTTTGGGGCAACAGCGTCCGCGCCGATCCGGTCGCGCAGGGCGAAAACATGCGCCAGCTGCTCGCCTGGCTGGCGGACGGCTCGCTCAAACCCGTCATCGACACGCGCTTTGCTCTGCCTGACGCAGTGGCCGCGCTCCAACATCTCGAAAAGCGCAAGGTGAAGGGGAAGGTGCTCCTGACCCTCCAACCTGCGTCCTGAACAGGAAATCGCTCATGTCCGAAACAGTCAGCTTCCACGTCCATGGCCCGATTGCCGAAGCGGTGATCGACAATCCCCCGGTCAACGCCACCTCCGCCAGCGTCCGTCAGGGCCTTGCCGAAGCCCTCCGCCAGCTGGAATCCGATCCCGCCCTCCAGGCGCTCGTCATCCGTTGCGAAGGCAAGACCTTCATCGCGGGCGCCGACATCAAGGAATTCGGCAAGCCCATGGCCGATCCGGGCCTGCCGCTGGTCATGGAAATGATGGACCATTCGACCAAGCCGATCATCGCCGCCGTCCACGGCACGGTGCTGGGCGGCGGCCTCGAAGTCGCGCTTGCCTGCCACTATCGCATCGCCGCGCCGGGTACGAAGTTCGGTTTTCCCGAAGTGAAGCTTGGGCTCATGCCCGGCGGCGGCGGTACGCAGCGCACGCCGCGCCTCGCTGGCCTTGCCACCGCGATCAAGCTGGTGACCGAAGGCAATCAGATCGGCACGGATGACGCGCTGAAGTCCAACCTGATCGACGCCGTCGCGGCAAGCAACGACCTCGCAGCCGAAGCACGCAGCTTTGCAGAAAAGCTGGTGGCGGAAGGGAAGGGGCCGCGCAGTTCCTCGACCCTGCCCATGCCTGCCGACGAACCCGCCCTGTTCGAAGAAGCACGCAAGACCGTGGCAAAGAAGATGCGCGGGCAAACCGCGCCCCTTCGCGCTCTGGAGGCGATGCGGCTCGGCTATGAACTGCCCTTCGACGAGGCGGTGAAGCGGGAGCTGGCTATCTTCCGCGAATGCATGAACGGGTCGCAGTCAAAAGCCCTGCGCCACCTGTTCGCTGCCGAACGCGAAGTGGCGCGCATCCCCGGCCTTGCCCCCGATACCCAAAGCCGGAACGTCGAACGCGTCGGCGTCATCGGCCTTGGCGTGATGGGTCGCGGCATCGTCATGGCTGTCGTCAGCGTCGGCATCCCGGTCATCGCCATCGGCCTGGATCAGCCCAACATCGACGCCGCGATGAAGGCGATCACTAAAATGTGGTCGTCGTCCGTCGCCAAGGGCAGCATGTCTCAGGAGACGATGGACAAGCGCCTCGCGCTCATCACCACCAGCGCCGATCCGCGTGATCTGTCGCCGACGCAGTTGGTGATAGAGGCGGTGACCGAGGATCTGGAGATCAAGAAGTCCGTCTTCGCCAAGCTGGGTGAGGTGACGCCCGCTGGCACAATCCTCGCCTCCAACACCAGCTTCCTTAACATCGACACGCTGGCTGAGGCGTCCGGACGGCCCGAAGATGTATGCGGCATGCACTTCTTCAATCCCGCCCACGTCATGCGCCTGCTGGAAAATGTGCGCGCCGAAAAGACCGATCCCGAAGTGGTCGCGACGATCATGGCGCTGGGCAAACGCATCGGCAAGCTGCCCGTCTTGTCGGGCGTGTGCGATGGCTTCATCGTCAACCGCATGCTGTCGAAGCGCTCCCGCGAGGGCTTCTTTCTGGTGGAGGAAGGCGCAAAGCCCGCCGACATTGACAAGGTGCTGCTGTCCTACGGCTTCCCAATGGGCCCGTTCGCGCTCGGCGACCTTGCCGGGCTCGACGTGCAGGCCGCCGCGCGCAAGGCCCGCGCCGCCAGCGCCACCGAACGCGAACTGCGCGCCGACTTCCCCGAACAGATGGTCGCTGCCGGACGTCTGGGGCAAAAGACCGGCTCTGGCTGGTACAGCTATGACGAGGACCGCAAGGCCAGTGCCAACCCGCTGACCGATGCGATGATCGCCGCCCATGCGGAGCGCCACGGCCTGAAGCTGCGTGAGATTGGCGAGGATGAAATCCGTGAACGCCTTCTTTACGCGATGGTCAATGAAGGGGCGAAGCTGCTGAGCGAAGGCATCGTGCCGCGCCCGCATGAAATCGACGTTGCGCTGGTGAACGGCTTGGGCTGGCCCAGCTACACCGGCGGCCCGATGCACTGGGCGGACCAGATCGGCCTCGACAAGGTGCTGGCGACGATCGAGAAGTTCCGCGCCGAACAAGGCGACGCCTATTGGACGCCCGCGCCGCTGCTGGAGCAATATGCACGCGAGGGCAGGGGCTTTTACGCATGAGCTACGAACCCAATGCGAAGACCGCTGACCTGCTGACGCGCCTGCGCGCCTTCATGGACGCGCACATCTATCCCAATGAAAAGCGCTATTATGAGGAAGTGGCGACCGGCGACCGATGGGCGCATGTCACGCTGATCGATGACCTCCAGCCTCTGGCGAAGGAAGCGGGTCTCTGGAACCTGTTCCTCCCCGAAAGCACGCACGGCGCGGGGCTCACCAACCTTGAATATGCGCCGCTTTGTGAGGAAATGGGCCGCGTGCATTGGTGCCCCGCCGTGTTCAACTGCGCCGCGCCTGACACGGGCAATATGGAGACGCTCGAGCGTTTCGGTACGGAGGAGCATAAGGAACGGTGGCTGAAACCCATGCTGGCGGGCGAAATGCGCTCCGCCTTTGCCATGACGGAGCCAGATGTCGCTTCCTCTGACGCCACCAATATCCAAAGCTCGATTGTCCGCGACGGCGATGATTATGTCATCAACGGGCGCAAATGGTGGATTTCGGGCATGGGCGAGGCCGACTGCGCGCTCATGATCTTCATGGGCAAGACTGATCCGACCGCGCCCAAGCATAAGCAGCAGTCGATGATCCTGGTGCCCCGCGACACGCCCGGGATCACCGTGCTGCGGCCGATGACCGTGCTCGGCTATGACGACGCGCCGCACGGTCACATGGAAATCCTCTTTGAGAATGTCCGCGTGCCCGCGTCCAACATGCTGCTGGGCGAAGGGCGCGGCTTCGAAATCGCCCAGGCGCGGCTTGGCCCCGGCCGCATTCATCACTGCATGCGCATGATCGGCATGGCCGAACGCGCGCTAGAAGCCATGTGCCGCCGCGTGAAGAGCCGCGTCGCCTTTGGCAAGCCGCTCGCTGAGCAGGGCGTCATCATCGAACGCATCGCCAACAGCCGCATCATGATCGATCAGGCACGCCTCCTGACCCTTCACGCCGCGCATCGCATGGATACGGTCGGCAACAAGGTGGCAAAGGCGGACATCGCCATGATCAAGGTCGCGGCCCCCAATATGGCCTGCCAGGTCATCGACTGGGCTATGCAGGCGCATGGCGCGGCGGGCATCAGCCAGGATTTCTTCCTCGCCAGCTATTATGCCCACGCCCGCAAGATCCGCTTTGCAGACGGCCCGGACGAGGTGCATCGTCACCAGCTCGGCCGCCTCGAACTCGCCAAATATGACTGACGTCCGCACGCTCGACACATCGCGTCTCGCACCATGGCTGCGCGCCCATGTGCCGGGCGCGGACGGCGAGATCAGCGCGGAGAAATTCGCGGGCGGCCAGTCCAACCCCACCTATCTTCTCTCGGTGGACGGCCAACCCCGCTTCGTCCTGCGCCGCAAGCCCGATGGCGTGCTGCTCCCCTCCGCCCACGCGATCGAGCGCGAATATCGCGTGACTGATGCGCTCAAGGATAGCGCCGTCCCCGTCGCCCGTCCGCTCGCCCTGTGCGAGGATGCCAGCATCGTCGGCACGCCCTTCTTCATCATGGCTTATGCAGAAGGCCGCAACTTCTGGGACGCGCGCCTGCCTGACCTCACGCCCGCAGACCGCGCCGCCATCTATGACGAAATGAACCGCGTCCTCGCCGCGCTTCACGCCATCGACCCCGCGCAGGTCGGCCTCACCGACTATGGCAAGCCCGGCAACTATTTCGCCCGCCAGGTCGCGCGTTGGACCAAACAATATCGCGCCACCCAGACGCAGCAGCTCGACGCGATGGAGCGGCTGATCGACTGGCTCCCCGCCAACGATCCCGGTCTCGAAGCCAGCCGCATCGTCCACGGCGACTATCGCAACGACAATATGATCTTCGCCCCCAATGAACCGCGCATCATGGCGGTCCTCGATTGGGAGCTCTCTACGCTCGGCCATCCCCTCGCCGATCTTGCCCAGCATCTCATGGCATGGCGCGTGCCCAAGGAAGGCTATCGCGGCCTGTCCGACGCAGATTTGCCGACGCTCGGCATCCCATCCGAAGCGGATTATCTGCAAAACTACGCGCAGCGCAGTGGCGCGGGTCCAATCGACCCCGCCCACTGGCGCTACGCCCTGGCCTTCGCCATGTTCCGCAACGCCGCCATACGTCAGGGCGTCTACCACCGTGCGATCAACGGCAATGCGTCAAGCGAAGCCGCCGCCATTCACGGGGCCCGTGCCGGAGAAATAGCGGGCCTCGCCTGGCGCATCGCCCGCGGGGAAGAGGATGCCCGCCTATGACCGGAAGACTGATCGACGTTGGCGGCTACCGCCTCCGCGCGGTGGAGCAGGGGGAGGGGCCGCTCGTCCTCATGATCCACGGCTTCCCCGGCCTCGCCTGGTCATGGCGGCACCAGATGGGGCCCCTCGCGCGAGCAGGCTTCCGCGCTGTTGCCATCGACAGCCTCGGCTACGGCGGCAGCGACCGTCCCGCCGATCCAGCCGCCTATGACGCCGATCGGATGCAGTCATACCTCATCGCCCTGCTCGACCATTATGAAGCGGACAAGGCCGTGATCGTCGGCCAGGATTTCGGCGCGCAATATGCCTGGAACCTCGCCGTCCGCGCGCCGGATCGGGTGGCAGGCCTCATCGCTACCATCCCCTATGACTATGACATGGCCGGACGCGCCATGCTCGGCAGCGCTCCGCGCCTCCCCGCCGACGCGCCCGCCCGGCCGGAGGCCTCCTCGCCCGATCGGCTCCCCAGCGAACGCTTCGCCGCCATGGCTGCCAAACATTTCGTCCACTTCCACTATTTCATGGAAGTCGGCCCCGCCGAGCGCGAACTCGCCGACCGCGCGCCTGAATTCCTCGCCCGCCTCTTCTACGCGCTTTCCTCAAAGGGCGATCTGTGGAGCTGGAAGACAGTCTCATCCGTCGGCAGCGGCTATCTCGACGTCCTCCCGCCAGCACCGCCGCTCCCCTGGCCCTGGCTCACCCAGGCAGAGTTCGACCGCTTCGTCAGCGAATATGTCGATGCCGACCCGATGTTGCGCTTCATCGGCGGCCTCAACAGCTACCGCACCGCCGACGCGAACTGGCGCATCGGCGAAAGATGGGCCGACCATGAAGTCGAAACGCCCACCCTGTTCCTCTACGGCGAAAAGGACCCGTCCTTCGGCTTCTTCACCGATTGGGAAGAGCGAATGCGCAAGCGTGTGCCGGGTCTGCGCGACATCATCGCGGTGGCGGATGCTGGTCATTTCGTGCAGCAGGAACAACCCGCCGCCTTCAACCGGGCGCTGCTGGACTTCGCCCGATCGGTGACGAAATGACCGCCCGCTGGCCAATCGGAGGTCATCTGGGCCTCAGCTCGCCCGACCAGCCGCTACTTGCGCATCTCGGCCGGTCCACCAGCTCGCTCGACCAGATCGACGCGCTTGCCGACCACGGCTTTAGCGGCGTGCAGGACCTGTTTCTGACGTTGCGACCAGAAGCTGAGCAAGTCGCCATGGCCAACCGAATGGAAAGCCGTGGCCTCGTCCTGTCCAGTTTCAGCGACCTGAAATATTGGAACCAGCCGGTCTGGAGCGCCGAAGACGAAGCAGGTCTCGAACATCTGCGCAGCAGCGTGGAATTGAGCGTCGAAATAGCCGCCCGCTTCAACGGCGGCGGCGTCGTCTGCGTGGCGGGCCTCGACCCTCAGCGCCCACGCGATGCGCAAATCCGCGCGATGACGGAAAATCTGCAGCGCTACGCCGAACCGGCCGCGCGCAGCGGACTGACGCTGCTCGTCGAACCCATCGCCGCCAGCCGCATCCCCGGCCTGCTGCTCGACCAGCTGGAGGAAGCGGCGGACATGGTGCGCGCGGTCGCCATGCCATCGGTCCGCCTGCTGTTCGACACCGGCCATGTCGCGATGATGGGTCATGACGTGGCCTCATCCTTTGCCGCCTGCGCGAAGGAGACGGGCCTCATTCAGTTCGCCGACGTGCCTAATCGCGTCGACCCGGGCCTGGGGGAACTGGATTGGCCTGCCATCCTCCGCCAGATCGAGGAGCAGGGCTATCACGGTATGATCGAGCTTGAGTTCGAACCGACCGATCCGACCGCGACCGGGGAATCACAGATGCTCGATCGTTTGAAATCGCTCGGCATCTTCTGACCGGCTGCCAAACCGCCGCACCAATGTCCTGATCTGTTCCTGATGGCCCATATCGCTCCTAGCTCCTGATGGGCCTGCGCTCGTCATCTTGGTAAAAGGGGGCAACAAAATGATCAGGAGAGTCTGGCTCGATGAGAGTGGTTGCTAATCTCGCCCAATGTCAGGGGCACGCGCGATGCGAAGATCTGTGTCCGGAGGTATTTTCTACCGATGCAGTCGAAGGTAAGGTTGTTATAGAACAGCCCGAATTTCCCCCGGAACTCGAAGAAAAGGTGCGGCTGGCCGTGCGCAACTGCCCGGAAGGGGCGCTTCGCATCGTAAAGGGGTCTGCGGCGTGACCGTAACCTATTATCCCGTCGCGCCGGATCATGTGCCTGAAGATCTGATCCTGGATTTCGACTTCTTCCATATGCCCGCGGACGTGTCCGATCCTGTGCAGATCTGGCACGGGCTTGTCGAAAAGGGCGCACCGCCCATCTTCTACACGCCGCGTAACGGTGGCCATTGGGTCTTCCTGCGCTACGCCGATATCGCCGAAGCCTATCGCAACCACGAGATTTTCTCCACGCACAAGGCGCAGATACCGCCGCTGGAACCCTATCCGGTTCTTCAACCCAACGGCGTTGACCCGCCGCAGCATGACGTGTTCCGCAAATTGCTCGCGCCCATGTTTACGCCGCTCGCCGTGCGCCGGATGACCGATGGGCTGCAAAGCCGCGCGGAACGGCTCATTTCCGGCTTCTCCGGGCAGGGTGGGTGCGATTTCGTCCGTGACTATGCGGCCAAATTCCCGACCGGCACGTTCCTTGAACTGTTCGGCCTGCCTGAAGAGCGTCTGCCTGAATTCCTGCGCATCTCCGACACCTTCTTCCGCAGCACCGATCCTGATGTCAGGGCGGAAAACCTGCTGGAAATCTATGACGTTCTGGAGGAGTTGTTTCGCGAGAAGCAGCGTAATCCTGGCAGTGACATAGCATCGACCGTTGTTCATTCGCGGGATGCGGATGGCAATCCCTTCCCCTGGACCGATATCATCAATTGCGGTTTCCTGCTCTTCGTGGCGGGGCTGGATACGGTCACGAACACCATGACCTATGTCTGGCGCTACCTCGCGACATCGGCGGACGCGCGGCAGAAGTTTCGCGACCGGCTGGACGATCCATCGGCATTCCTCCTCGCCATCGAGGAATTGATGCGGATCAACGCGGTCTCCAACATCTATCGTCGTGTTACGCATGATTGTGAGTTCAAGGGCGTGCAGTTCCGCCGCAACGATCGCGTCGTGCTTCCCAACACGGTGGCGAACCGCGATCGTTCGGTGTTCAGCGATCCGCAGACGATCGACCTGGACCGCAAGGTCAATAACCATGTCACTTTCGGGCTCGGGCCGCACCGCTGCATCGGATCGCACCTCGCCAAGCGTGAGATCATGATTTCCTTACAGGAATGGCTGCGCCAGATCCCCGATTTCGAACTGGACCCCGATCAGGACGCTGGGTCCGTCTTCGGCGGCCCGGTCATGGGCTTTACCTCGCTCAAACTGCGCTGGTGACCTGAGCGCTTACGCGGCAAGCCAAAGACCTAGAGCGGAGGGTTTCGCGAAAAGCCCTCCGCCGCCATCCTCATCTATGGTGATCGGTCAGCGCCATCGACGCGGCTGACCGCTGCCGATATTCGCGCGGCGACAAACCTGTTGCCCGGCGAAAGGCGCGGGCAAAGCTGTTGCCATGGGCAAACCCCGCATGCTCGGCCACGTGCTTCATTGGCACATCGCCACGCGCCAGCAGCAGCTTCGACTGCTCGATCCGGTACGTTTCGATATAGTCTGAAATGGTCTTGCCGGTGAGAGCCAGGAACTGTCGGTGCAGATGCCGAGTGCTGATCCCGCACAGGGCCGCAAGTTCAGAGACGCTGGGGACGGGCGCGCCTGCCTCTATCCGCTCGCGGATACGGCGAAATTGCCAGGGCGCCAGGCGGCTGGCCGTCGCCGCGCCCGCTGCCTGATGGAACACGCGGCCCAATTCTATCCGAACGAGCTGGAACAAAGCCTGCATGGCCTCAGCCGACCGGTCGAGCGGATTGATCAATTCACGATGGGCCAGCCGCATCAGGCTACGCAGCGCATCATTGCGAATATTCAGCAAGCCTTGCAGGAATGGCAGTGAAGGTTCGCCAGTGCCAATGATCGCCGCGCCGTGCGGCTCATCAAAAAGGCACCGGATCACACGGATCTGTCTGCCTTCCGACCTCCCGCCAATCGCGACGCCGGGATGACGCACGAATAATGCTCCCATGAAACAGCGGCGGTCGGGGTCTATATCCGGGAAATAGGCCGATGCGTCAGCAGCCATCGGCGGCAGCGACATTTCCAGCATCAATTGCTGTTGCGTCTGCTCGAAACTCACCATGTCGGGCCAATGCCATTCCACCAGCTCGAACCGGCCGCCCGATACCGGGCAGCTTTCGATCACCGTGGCGGTGAAGTCGATATCGTCCATGCTCGTGGCCACCCCTATCGCATCAACGCGCGCCATGCGCCGGGGGGACGCCCCGTCTCGCGCCGGAACGCGGCGGTGAAGGATGGCGCACCGGCATAGCCCAATGTCCGCGCGATTTCCTCGATTGATCCCTTGTCCTCGGTCAACATCGCTTTCGCCCGATCGATCCTGCGGCGTCGGATCGCCGCGCCTGGGCTGATCCCCGTGCTATGGTGGAAACAGCGGATGAAATGATCCCGGCTGATCCCGCATCGCTCCGCCATGGCATCGATCGACGGGGCAGGGCCGGGTGCGTCGATCATCGCCAGCGCGATGCGCAGCGCCCGCGCGGAAAGCCCGCCACGCCGCCGACCCGCGCGCTCGGCTGCCTGGGTAAGGAACCGCCGCAGGTCCAGCAGGATCAGCCTCACCAGTGCCTCGCCGACATCGGCGCTGTCATCGCCCGGATTCTCGACCTCTGCCGCCAGCCGCAACATGGCCTCCTCGATCGGCGGCGCGTGCATGTCGAAACAGGCGCTGAGCGTCGCATCATCGAAATGGATATCCGCCAATGCCGGCGCGATCCGTTCGTCCTCAAACCGGATGCGGATGGTATCGAACGCGCCTTGCGCCACATGAAACTCCATCGGCACGCCAGCGGGGCGCAGCGCCAGCGCCCCCATGCGCGCGAACGGCCGGCGTGGGTCGCCTGCCTTGCGCCCCTCCGACCCGGTCAGCAGCCGCGACAGGCCGAGCATCAGGACCGACTGCGGCTCGACCATCTGCACCGTCTCTTCCCGCACTTCGGGATAGGCGCAAATTTCGACGACGGCGCCATCCAGTTGGACCGACCGTCGCACGATATCGGCGCTTTCCCGCGCCAGCCGGATTGAAATGGCATCCATGGTCGACGCTTATCACGGATCGCCAAATATTACGAGATCATGCGACAATCATGCCTCACCACTCTTGTGGACCTTGAGCCTGCCCGCAGCCACCGCATAGCAATATGGTCAAGGAGAGTGTCTGTATGAATCGCCCGACCGGACCCATCACGCCCGTTACCGACCCGATTGCGCAGGAAGAAGCGCGTTGGCAGCAGGAAACGCGTGGCCCCGCTATCGAGGGCCGCACCGAACGTCGCGACCCTTTCGTGACGCAGGCGCTCAAATGGCCGATCAAGCCGCTCTACACGCCCGCCGATCTCGACGCGATCGGCTTTGATTATCAGGCGGATTTGGGCTTCCCCGGCGAATAACCCTACACCCGCTCGACCCGACCGAACGGCCATCGCACCGACTTCTGGACGATGACCCAGGTTACCGGCTTCGGCAAGGGAGAGGATTGGGCGAAGCGCGCGCGTTACATGCTGGATCAGGGGCTGTCCGGCCTGATCCTTGAATATGACCTCGCCACCACCAACGGCTATGACAGCGACGATCCGATCGTCGAAGGCGAAGTCGGCCGGGCAGGCATGGCGCTCGACAGCCTGGAGGATCTGGAGAAAGCCTTCGATCTTCCCTTCGACAAGCTCAAATATCTGATGAGCGTCTGCAACGCCCCGCAGCCGGTCAACCTCGCCATGATCATCGCCGCGCTGGAAAAGAAGGGCGTCGATCCCAAGGATTTCGTCCTTCACATCGTGAACGGCATCCTGATCGAATATACCTGCGTCGGCCGCTACATATATCCCCCTGAACATGGATTGCGGATCGCCACCGACTGCATCGAATATATCATCCGTAATCACCCCAATTGGGCGCCGATTTCGATCATCTCTGCCCAGTTGCAGCCCGCCAAGGCGAACCCGGTTCAGGAGATCGCCTATTCGCTCGCCATCGCCTGCGCCTATATCGACGCGGTGCTGGAACGCGGCCTCGATATCGACACGGTCGCGCCGTACATCAATCACTTCGTCGTCAATGTGGACATGGATTTCTTCGAGGGCGTCTGCAAGCTGCGCGCCTTCCGCAAATGCTGGGCGCGGCTGATGAAGGAGCGCTACGGCGCGTCGAAGCCCGAGGCGCTCAAGATCCGCATGATGACCTCACCCACCACGATCGCGCTCACGCTGCAACAGCCGCTCAACAACATCGCGCGGCTGGGCATCATGGCGACCGCCTGCGCGCTCGGCGGAGCGGGGGAGGCGATGACCACGCCGCTCTATGACGAAGCCCACGCGCTCCCAGCCGAAAACGCCATCCGTGTCGGCGCGGCGATCCAGCATATCGTCGCCCACGAAACGGGCGTCGCCGAGACGATCGATCCACTCGCGGGCTCCTATTATGTCGAAACCCTGACCAAGCAGATGGAAGACGCCGCCTTCGCGGAGATGGAGAAGGTCTTCGCCATGGGCGGCGCGCTCAAAGCCATCGAGACCGGCTATATCCAGCGCGCGCTCGGCCGCGAACAATATGAGCGCAACAAGGACATTGAGGAAGGCCGCCGCAAATGGGTCGGCGTCAACCACCTCACCCGCGAGGATGAGGCGCGCGAGATCGAAATCTTCCGCCTCGACGAAGCGATGGAGGAGGAGCAGATCCGCAAGGTTCGCGATCTACGCGCCCGCCGCGACCAGCCCGCCGTCGATGCCGCGTTGGAAAAGGTGCGCGAAGCCGCCCGCACCGGCGCGAACATGGTCCCGCCCTGCCTGGAGGCGGTGAAGCTCTACGCCACGCATGGCGAAATCTGCAACGCGATGCGCGACGTCTTCGGCGTCCACAGCGCCGACAGCCAGCTGATGGGAATCTGACCAGCATGACCACATTCAAGCGCCCCTTGCGCGTCCTGCTCGCCAAGCTTGGCATGGATACGCACACCGTCGGCGTCACCGTCATCGGCCACGCCCTGCGCGAAGCGGGGATGGAGGTGATCTTCACCGGCCTCAAGCAGACCCCCGAAATGGTCTGCGCCGCCGCGGTGCAGGAGGATGTGGACGTCGTCGGCATTTCAACCCTCTCCGCCGGTCACACCCGCAGCCTGCCCAAGCTCGCCCGGCTGCTCCGTGAAGCAGGCGCGGGCGACAAGCTGCTCGTCGCGGGTGGCGTCATTCCCGAAGAGGACAAGCCGATCCTTGAGGAAGCAGGCGTAGATCGCATCTTCACCATGGGTTCCGACACGCGCGACATCGTCGCCTATCTCGAAAGCTGGTGGGCACAGCGACTGGCGGAGGACGCCGCCTGATGATGCAGGACGCGGCGGAGGTTGCAAGCCGCCTTCTTGCCGGGGAAGTCGGGGCAGGCGCGCGCGCCATCCGTTGGCTGGATGATCGTGATCCGCGTGGCCCGCAACTGCTTGGCCTCATCTACGCCAGCACGGGCCGTGCCCAGATAGTGGGCGTCACCGGCCCGCCCGGCGCTGGCAAGTCCACCCTCACCGACGCGCTCGTCACGGAATGGCGAAAGCGCGGCCAGCGCGTTGCCGTCATTGCGGTCGATCCGTCCAGCCCCTTTACCGGCGGCGCAATCCTGGGCGACCGCGTCCGCATGAGCCGTCACGCGCTTGATCCTGGCGTCTTCATTCGCTCGCTCGGCACGCGGGGGCAGGCGGGCGGCCTGTCCCGCTCCACCCATGACGCATGCCTCGTCTTCGATGCCATGGGCTATGACGTCATCCTGGTCGAAACCGTAGGCGTGGGCCAGGATGAGATCGACGTCGTGAACCTGGCCCACACGACCGTCATCGTCGCGGTGCCCGGCCTTGGCGATGAGATCCAGGCAGTCAAAGCAGGCCTTATGGAGGCAGGCGACATCTTCGTCGTCAATAAAGCCGACAGGGATGGCTATGACGCCACCCATCGGCAGATGGAACTGATGCTGCACCTTCGCGCGCAAACCGTCGTCGATCAGCGCTGGGACGTGCCTCTGCTGCGTGCCGTCGCCGCAAAGGGGGAGGGGGCCGACGCCATCGTCGATGCCATTGCCGCCCACCGCGCCTATCTGGACGAACATGGGGATTTCATTGGCCGCAGCCGCCTGCGAGCCCGCGAACAGGTGCTTTCGCTGGTGCGCGACGCGCTCGCTGCCCGCGCCATCAGCATCAGCGGCGACGCCATCTTGGAACGTGTCGAAGCGCGGCAGATTGATCCCTACGCTGCGGCGGAACAGATTATCACCACCCTTTCTGGAAAGAGCGCAGCAGCATGACCAAATCCATCTGCGCCCTGGCGCACAAGCCGGGCAGCACCCGCGAAGACTTCCAGCTCTACTATGAAGATCATCATGTCCCGCTGGCGGTCGGCTACTTTCCCTTTTCGGCCTATGCCCGCAATCATGTCGTCGGCACGCAGTCCTTCGACTGGGACACCATCAGCGAATTCTGGGCCGACGACATAGCCGCGGCCGCCGCGCTGATGGCGGGGCCAGTAGGTGAAATCATGGCCGCCGATGAAGAACGCTTCATGGATCGATCGGTGATTGCCTCCGCCGGTGTGGAGGAGTTGATCCTTTCTTCGGGCCCGCGCGCGGGGGAGGATGGACAGCGCACCGCGTTACTGATTCAGGACAGCGCCAAAAATGTGGATTTGCGTTCCGTAGCGATGGATTGGGCACGCAGCCTCGCCAATGACCTGTCGGGCGTCTCCATCGATTTCACCACCAACTGGACCGAACGGGCCTTTCCCGCAAAAGCTGTGCTGTGGCTGCCTGGAACGCAGCAACCCAGCACCCCGCAAGGGCTTTTGGTCCAAAAGCTGCTGGTCCGCCGTGCTGAAACGCCCGCATCAAAGCTGATCGGCGCACGCTCCATTCCATTGTGAGCGTTCACTCACTGTTGGGAATATGCAACAGCGTAGACATAATCGTCAAATGATACGCAGATCGCAACTGACGGCTTGAGAAATGCGATAATTGCGACTAACGGAGCCGTATCGGACATGTTTCTTCATGTTCGGGCTCAGCAGGCGCTTTTTCCGGTGTAAAGCGCGCCGATAACGATAACAGCCGCGCTGCTGACGAAGAACAATTGTGTTGGGAGGATCTATGAAATCTGTTTTGCTTGCGGGCGTCGCCGCGATTCTCGTTCCCTTTTCCGTATCCGCGAATGCGCAGGACCAGTCTTCCGCCGCGCAGGAGCCTACGGGCGGCCTTGGCGACATCGTCGTAACCGCGCGCCGTTCTGCTGAAACGCTTCAGAATGTTCCCGTCGCTGTCACCGCGCTGAGCGGCGACTTTATCGAACGGCAGAATATCTCCGATCCGACGGACATCCCGAACTTCGCGCCGAACCTTACGATCGAACAGCAGCCGTCCAGCCTTTCGGCTGCGACCATCTATATTCGTGGCATCGGCAACAACGAACCCTCGGCCGTGTCGGAACAGGGCGTGGGCGTCTATCTTGACGGCGTCTATCTGGCCCGTGCGGCAGGTGCCGTGTTCGACCTTATCGACCTTGAGCGTATCGAAGTTCTGCGCGGTCCGCAGGGCACGCTGTTCGGCCGGAACACCATTGGCGGCGCGCTGCAGCTGATCACCAAGAAGCCCGCCAACGACATGGCCGTTACGGCCAAGGCTGGCTATGGCCGCTTCAACCAATGGTATGCGCGCGCGCGCCTCGACACCGGCTATATCCTGGGTGATGTGCTGAAGGCGTCGATTGCCTATCAGCATCGTGAAAGCGACGGTTTTGTCGACAATACCCTGACCCCTTCCCGGCAGGATCCCGGCTCGCTGAACGCTGACTCGCTTGCTGTCGGTCTTCAGGCGGACCTGGGCGACGTCACCGTCAACTACAGCTTCGACTATGACAACCGGAAGGGCACACCTGCCTTCTTCCAGATTGTCGCGGCAACACCACAGGCGCAGGATTATTATTCGCAGTCGCCGACCTTTGGCGGTGCTCCGTTCCTCGTAAGCCCCGATCGGCAGGGCACCGTCCAGCAGGCGGGTTTCACCGATCGCAACGGCGATTATCGCTATGGCAGCAAGACCCGCGTTCACGGTCATGCGCTGACCGTCGCTTATGACGCCATCCCGGAACTGACGCTGAAGTCGATCACTGGCTACCGCAAGTTCTTCCAGGACACGATCCTGAACCTGTCGGGTAATGGCGTGCTGCGGGGTCAGGTCCTCGACTTCAGTTCGCCTACGCTGGTTTCTGTCCAGGACGTCGTTCCCTATACCGGTAACAACGCACCGCAGAAGCAGTGGCAGTTCAGTCAGGAATTCCAGGCGCTCGGCAAGGTCGGTGACTTCAACTACCTGCTCGGCATGTATTATTTCTATGAAAAGTCGTCAGAGTATAATCAGCAGGCATTGACGATCCTGGCGCCGGTGGCTGCGCTTGATTTCTACGGCCTGCCAGCCGGCACTGCGGCAGCCGTGGCGGCGGCCAATCCCGGTCTCGCAACGATCGGCATCAATGCCACCCCCGTTCAGGCCTTCGGTGGCACGTCGCAGTCCATGGCGCTGTTCGGTCAGCTAAGCTGGAAGCCCGCCTCGCTGGATGACAAGCTCGAAGTGACACTCGGTGGCCGCCATACCGCTGATGACAAGAGCATCTATCTCGCGGGCGATGTCTTCCCAGTGCAGCGTGGCCGTCGCAGCTTCGACAACTTCTCATGGCTGGCCTCGGCCTCCTATGAGATCATGGATGACGTGATGGTTTATGGTCGCGTGTCGACCGGCTATCGCTCGGGCGGCATCAACCCCCGGAGCGGCAGCATCAATGGCTTCGATCCTGAAAAGGCCACCTCCTATGAGGCTGGTATCAAGTCGCAGTGGTTCGATAACCGCGTGCGCCTGAACCTTGCCGGTTACATCACCGACTATGATGATCTTCAGATCCAGCAGTTCGCCGCAGGATCGGGCGGCGCTACCTCGCTGATCGTCAACGCGGGCAAGGTGCGTCTGTCGGGCTTCGAAGCGGAACTGACGGCTGCTCCGTTCCAGGGTTTCCAGATCGACGGCTCGGTGGGTTATGTGAAGCATGACTACAAGACCTTCCTCTTCCGCGACCCGACCTCCAACCTGGTGCTCGATGTCGCTGATGAGGCTCGGCCGCTGTACACGCCGAAGTGGAGCGTCCACGTAGGTGCTGAATATTCCTACCCGATCGGCGGCGGTGACACGCTTGTTCGACTGCGTGGTGACTATTCCTACCGCTCGAAGCTGTATGTGAACGCGCTCGACAACACCGCGCCGTTCAATGAACAGCTTGTTTCGCCCAACCAGACGAACGTCAAGGCACGTCTGTCTGTCGAAGGCATCGATCTTGGCAGCGGCAAGCTTGATGTCGGTGTCTGGGGTGACAATCTGCTGAACCAGCAGCGCCTGGTCTATGGCATCGACTTCGGCGCCCTGGGCTTTGCCGGTGCGACGTTCGCCCGGCCGATCTCCTACGGTATCGACGCCAAGATCGCCTTCTGATCGCAATGGTTGCCCCTTCTCCGGAAGGGGCAACCCTAAAATATCCCCCTCCCGCAAGCGGGAGGGGTTTTGGGGTGGGCGCGAGCAAAGCGAGCGCCCACGCAAGCCTCTTGAAAAATTGCCATCAAATCCGAGCAGCTTTTCCCCTGGCGCATCCCGCCAGCAGCCCGACAAAAGCAGCCACCTGCTCAGCGCAGGACCAGCCTCACACCGCGCCAGCCCATTCGGCTTAAGCGGCAAACATGGCCACCCCTGCTAAACCGTGGACCCGCCATCCACGGCGATGCTCTGGCCACTGATCCATTCGCCATCCTTGCTGACGAGCAACGCGACCATCGCGGCGATATCCTCCACTTCACCCAGGCGTGGCGATCGTCCTCGCGCCAGCACTTCCTGCTGGAAATCGGTGGGCATGGTCTGGCGAATCTCGGGCGTGATGACCAGGCCCGGCATGATCGCATTGGCGCGGATACCCTGCTGGCCCCAGGCGCTTGCCACATGACGCACCAGTGCGTTGATCCCGGCCTTCGCCATGGCGTAGCAGGGACGGACCGGCTCGGCCGCGATCGCCGCTGCTGACGAGGTATAGATCATGGCGCCGCCTCCGCGCTCGAGCAGCTTGGGCACGGCATGGCGGGTGATGCGCAGCATGCCTTTCAAATTAACGTCGAGCGTGCGCTCCATGACCTCTTCGGTCACGGTAGTGGCGTCGCTGTCCGACATCAGCACGCGAAGGTCCGCGAAATTGGCGTGGACCGCGTCGATGCCACCAAAGCTGCTGGCCGCGCCTTCGATGAGCGATGCGACTGACGCGTCATCGGTCGCGTCGAACGCATAGCCGATGGCCCGGCTGCCCAGTGCGCTGATTTCTTCGACCAGACTGTCGATCTTGGCCTTCTCGCCCGCTGGCGCTGCCACGGCGAGCGTCGCGCCCTCCGCCGCCAGCCGCAAGGCCGTGCCCCGCCCAATGCCCGTGGAGGCGCCTGCCACCACCACGACCTTGCCGTCCAGCCGGCGGCAACCCCGCGCATAATCCATGTTCATACTTGCTCTCCTATTTTCGTTTCTTATACGTAACTATTTAGTAGG
Organism: Pseudomonadota bacterium; assembly: GCA_023433445.1. GTDB lineage: Bacteria > Pseudomonadota > Alphaproteobacteria > Sphingomonadales > Sphingomonadaceae > Sphingobium. The sequence goes on from JAEZCS010000089.1 coordinate 17,422, forward strand.
TTGGTGGGCTGGCAGGCCCTGCCAGCCGAGTCCCAAAGCCTTTTCGACACTGATAAAACTGCTGGTCAACGCCGCCGCCGCCTGCACCCGAGCCTGCGAGGCGGCCAACAGCAAACGGCGGTTTTCTAGATAATTTATTCTTGAAATCGTCCCCGCCTCGCTCCGCTGCCGCGCAAGCTCCGCCGTCATTTTCCACTGCTGCTCCGCCCGGACATAATCCGCCAGGGCCTCGCGCTGCCGCTGGAACCGCGCCAGCGATCCCTCCGCATCCTGCAACGCTCCCAGCACCGCTGCCCGATAATCCGCCGCTGCCTCGTCTCGCTGCGCTTCAGCCGCATCGATCCGCGCCCGCGCTTTCCCGAAGTCCAGGAACGACCAGCTGATCCGCGGCACCGCCGCCACCGTGAACTTGTTCAGGTCCACCAAGTCTTCCGGCGATGATCCGCCAAGTCCGATCAGCCCCAGGAAACTGATGCGCGGAAAGCGCGCAGCATCCGCTACGCCGATCCGTGCGGTTCGCGCCGCCAGCTTGCGCTCCGCAGCTCTTATGTCGGGGCGGCGCTGCAACAGCGCGGCCGGATCACCCACCGCGACTTGCGCAGGCGGCAGCGGCAAGGCCACGGGCGCGTCGAGCATGCTGTCGAGCGAGCCGGGGGCGGCGCCGGTCAGCACCGCCAGCTTGTTCTTCAGCGCATCGACCTCCGCGCGCAGCGGCGCCAATTTCGCCCGTGCTGCATCCCTGTCGGATTCCTGCTGCAACAAATCACCACGCGCGATCGTCCCGCGCTCGAAGCGCTGTCGGGTGAGGGCCACTTCCTCATCCTGCAAAGCCAAGGCCTCTGAGCCCAGGGCAAGCCGCTGCTGCCGGTCCCGCAGGTCAACATAGCTTTGCGCCACTTCCGCCGACAGGCTGACGCGCGCGTCCTCCAGGCTTGCCTCGCTCGCCGCTACATCGGCCCGATTTGCCTCGACCGCGCGACGAGAGCCGCCGAACAGATCCAGCTCCCAGCTCGCGTCAAACCCCAGATTATAAAGGTCTAGCGTGGAGGCGCTCCCATCCTCTGACTGACCCGGCAAACGCGCCTTGGCATAAAGGGCCGATCCATTGACTGTCGGAAGCTCCTCCGCACGCCTTTGCCGAAGCGCAGCGCGCGCCTGCCGGATACGAGCCGCAGCAGCATCCAGACGGGGATTTCCGCTTAGCGCCTGGTCGATCAGCTGGTTCAGGACGGGATCGCCCAGGCTCGTCCACCACGGGCTGACAGCGTTAACGGGCATGCTTTCCGCAGTCCCCCGAACAAATTGTGGCGGCGTGGCAGGCGCTGCGTGTTCCGGTCCTCCATAGTCAGGGCCAACGGTACAGGCCGTCGTCAGCAGCAGGATGCAGGCAATGGCGGATCGTTTACGCATCGGCGATCTCAATGGGCCGCCACGGGCGCGGCATGCTGTGGCAAGGGACGAAGTAGGAAAACAAGCGGCACGGTGCAGAGGATGGCGATGATCAGCATCCAGAACAGGTCGACATAGGTCATGGTCAGCGCCTGCGTATAAATAGTTTGCTCGATCATGCGGTAGGCTGCCTCATGCCCGCCAAGCGCCTGCGCCTGCGTGTCCACATAGTTCTGAAGATCAAGCCCATTGGCAGCGAGCTTCTCCTCCATCCTGCGGCTGTGAAGCCACAAGCGCTGGTCCTGCATGACCGCGATGCCCGCCAGCGCAAAGGAGCCGCCCAGGTTGCGCGCCGCGTTGTAAAGCCCCGACGCGTCGGCAGCCAGGGACATCGGCACTGACCGGATCGCTGCCTGGTTCAGGAACATCATGACGCAGATAGTGCCAACCCCGCGCATCAGCTGGGAATCGACGAAGTCGGATCCAGTGGACGCCGATGTAAGGGACGTTTCGATATAGGCGCTGAGGATCAGCAGGGCCAGGCCGATCAGCACCGACAGATGGATCGGCACGGTCCGGATCGCCCACGGCATGAAAGGCATCATCAACACCATCGGTATCCCGGAAAGGAGAACTATCTGCCCGGATTGCAGCGCGTTGTAATGCGCGATTCCCGTCAGGAACTGCGGGATCACATAGGATGTGCCATAGATCACCATGCCGATCATCATGGCCATGATGAACACTGCGCCGAACTGCCGGTCCAGCAGCAGTCGCAGTCGGATCACTGGTCGCTCCGAACGCATCTGGCCAGCCAGCAGCATGGCAAAGCCGGAAACCGCCGTGATGGTGAGCCAGATGATCGTCGAGGATTCGAACCACTGTTCCCGCTCCCCCTCCTCAAGCACGACCGTAAGCCCGCCGAGCCCAAGGATGAGGCCGAACACGCCCAACCAGTCCGCCTCGCCGATCAGGTCCAGGCGCGCCCGCTCGTGCGGCAGTGCGACAACCAGCAAAAACAGCAGCGCGATGCCGACCGGAAGATTGAGGAAAAAGGCATAGTGCCAGCTCCAATTCTCAGTCAGCCAACCGCCCAGGACCGGCCCCATGATAGGCCCCAGAATCGCGGTGGCGCCAAAGAGAGAATTGCCCACAGGTTGCTGATAGCGCGGCAGCCGCGTCGCGATGATGGTCATCGCGGTCGGGATCAGCGCGCCTCCGGTAATGCCCTGGCCGATCCTGCCGCCGATCATCACCGGCAATGTCTGCGCCATGCCGCAGATCATTGAAAAGATGACGAAGCCAATCGTCGCGATGATGAGGAAATTGCGCAGCCCCAGCAGCCGCTGCAACCAGCCTGCCAATGGGATAATGACGATTTCGGCAACGATGAACGACGTCGCGATCCAGGTGCCTTCGGTTCCGCTGGCGCCGATTTCGCCCTGGATGATGGGCAAGGCCGAGTTGACGATGGAGATGTCGAGCATCGCCATCATCGCGCCCAGCGTGCCTGCCGCAACCGCGAGCCAGTCCGCAACGCTCGCGCGCTGCGCTGTCTCAGGCTGGGCTGCTTTCACTTGGCGGCTTCCCGCCGGACCTGCTGGTTGCTCTTCAACCGCTCCAGCTCCTCGCGAGCCGAGCGCGTGTCCACTGTGACACCGACAGACATGCCCGGCAGCAACAGCTTCTTGATCGACGGGTCAGCATCGATTGCGATCCGTACCGGGACGCGCTGAACGATCTTGGTGAAGTTGCCAGTCGCGTTTTGCGGAGGCAGCAGCGAGAATTGCGCGCCGGTACCGGGCGCAAGGCTGGCCACATGGCCGTGAAGGGTGACGCCCGGCAGAGCGTCGACCTCGATCTCTGCCGGCTGCCCCTGCCGCATCAGGCCGAGCTGAGTTTCCTTGAAATTCGCTTCCAGATAAAGCTGGTGCACCGGCACGACGGACATCAGGCGCAGGCCCGGCTGCACGAACTGCCCTACACGTGCCGAAAGATTGCCTACCCGCCCGGTCACACTCGCGCGTATCACCATGTCCCGAACATTGCGCTCCGCTGCTTCAAGCTGGGCGCGCGCGCTTTGGCCCTGCGCTCTTGCCTGGGCAATCTGCGCTTGCAGGCTGGCGATGCGTCGTTCCGCTCCCTCCGCCGTGGCCCGTTGTGCTGCGACATCCTGCGCTGCTTGCGCTGCCTGGGTGCGAAGCGTCGCCAGCTTTTCCCGGGGCTCTGCTCCGCTCGCAGCCAGCGGGGTGTAGCGCACGACTTCAGCGGCAGCAAAGCGGGCCTTGGCCTGCGCCGCCGCCAGCATGGCGCGGGCTTGCTCGATGGCGGCCTTCTGTTCCCCGATCAGCGCCTGGGCATTGGCGGCGTTGGCGGCAGCCAGATTGATCTGCGCCTGCCCCTGTGCTGCCTGAGCCGGATAATCCGGTGCCTCGATCCGCAGTAGCGGTTGGCCAGGCTTCACATCCTGATTCTCATGGACCAACACTTCGCTGATGTAGCCGGACACGCGGGCGGACACAGTGACGCTGTCGGCCTGCAGATAAGCATCCTCGGTGCTCTGCTGATATTTGCCAAATGTCTGGTGACGTATGAACCAGATCGCCCCGATGATCAGCACGATCACAGCCGCCGTGCCCAGGATCAACCCCAGTTTGCGCCGCTTCGGTCTGCTCGCATCTTCGAAAACCTCTTCGTCAGGAAGGGCTTGGGCCCTGTCCGTCGGCGGCCCCTTTGCTTCGGTCATGCTGTTCCTACCGTCTCGGCTTTAGGCGAGACTTAGGGTTTGCCGCAGTCGGAAGGCAAGTATTTTTCCGATCCCGGATCGGAAATGTTATCAGGTCAGCAGCAGGATCACGCCCAACCCTATCAGCGCGGATGACCCGCTAGCCAGGCACAGCAATCGAAACGGACATAGCAAGAAAATCGTGCTGTCAGGTTCCATCCTCTTCCCCATATTTTCAACTGACGGGGTGCCTGAATTATAGATGACCAATCTGAAGAATCCATACGCCGTTGCGCAGGTTCGCCTGCTACGAAAAGCATCGGTTCAATGCTTTTTGCGCTTTCCTTATGCGCAGAATCGCCGCTATTCGAAGTCGTGTAACGATATATTCGGCCTCGCGACCGAAATGGAGAGAGATATGTCGCAGTCATTGCTCGACCGGATTGCGCTGCACGACCTGGTGATGCGCTACTGTCGTGGATGTGATCGGCGCGACTTTGCGCTTGTGCGCACCCTTTATCATGATGATGCGATCGACGACCACGGAACGATGTTCCAGGGAGGGCCGGACGCGTTTGTCGCCTGGCTGCCTGAGGTGACGGCCCATTGGAGCCTGACTCGCCACAGCATCACGAACAGCCTCTTCGTCATCGAAGGTGATCATGCCGAAGGCGAACATTATGTCGAGGCGTGGCATCGAAGCTATGGCCCGGAGGCTAAGCTCTTCATCGCCCTGGGCCGCTATCTTGACCGCTATGAAAGGCGCGACGGCCTGTGGAAGTTCACCTATCGCAGCCTTGTCTTCGATCATGGCTCGATCGTACCGGTTGACGAAGGAGCATTTGAACGAATGGGCAAGGACGCACCCAATGGCCGTGCGGATCGTGACGATCCTTCCTTCCGCTACCCCTTGCTGGCGGGGTTGAGCGCATGAGGGCCGCGCTTTGGGATGGACAGTCGCTTCTCGTCACTGACGCGGTGACGCTTCGCCCCGTCGGACCGGGTGAGGTCCGTGTCCGTGTATTGCGGTCAGGCATCTGTCACAGCGATATCGCGATGCTGACGCCGCATTTACCCAATCTCCCGATCGTGCTGGGACATGAGGCGGCCGGTGAAATCGCAGAACTGGGCGTCGGCGTTGATGGCTGGTCGGTGGGCGACCATGTTTGCGTAGGGACGCAAACACCCTGTGGAGAATGCCGAGAGTGCCTGCGCGGGGAGCCGCACAATTGCGACATCAATTGGGGGATGGCGCCCGGTTTTCCCTTTGCGATTGATGGAAAACCCGTCGCGTCCTTTGCGAATGTGTCCTCGTTTGCCAGCGAGATCGTAGTGAAGGCGTCCCAATTGTTCGCCATCGATGATCTGCCGTTGGATCAAGGTGCGTTGATAGGTTGCGCCGTCTCGACGGGCGTCTGCGCCTCGCGCATTCTTGGCCGTGTGCGGGACGGCGACACTGTTGCTGTATTTGGCGTGGGTGGCATCGGAGTTAACGCCATTCAAGGCGCGGCCCGCAACGGGGCGAAAGTCATCGCCGTCGATGCCAATCCCGCCAAGGAAGCGACGGCGCGGCAGTTTGGCGCTACCGCCTTTGTACTGGCGGACCCCGCGCAGGACAGCGATGTCGCGGCGGCTGCTTTGGCGAACGCCTTTGGCCCAATCGATGTGGTCGTGGAGTGCAGTGGCTCAGTGGGCGCCATCAACACGGCCTTGCGCTGCACGAAGCGCGGTGGCCGCGTCGTGCTCATCGGCATGTCTCGTCCCGGTGCGGAAGCGGCGCTGCCGCTTGGCAGCTTTGTCATGGGCGGCGAAGTGATTGCGACGATGAACGGCGGCGCGCTGCCTCAGCGGGACTATCCCGAACTCATTGCTCAGGCGCGGGACGGTCGATTGAACATCGCCGACCAGATCAGCGGCATCTGGCCGCTCGACCAGATCAATGAGGCGATCGCAGCGCTAAAGGCAGGAGAAGTTACCCGCGCCGTCATCGATCATGAAATGTGATTTAGAGCGTGACCGTCTGTATGCCAAGATGTGTCACCAGCACTTGACCCCATGTTCGGCTGTCTCGGCAGCGAAGTGCGACCCTGATCAAGTCCGGCATGATGATCACTCAAGCGATCAGGCTTAGCTCTTCACAGTCTGTAGCAGTTCGACCCTGTGGCTCTGTGGATCGAGGATATAGGCAACGCGCAAACCATGTTCGGGTATGTCGGTAGCAGCGACCTCGACCGTCGCACCGGCAGCCGTAGCCTTTTCCAAGGTCGCATCAAGATCGCCCACCACGAAGCCAGTCGTCGCCTCTCCCGCAGCGGGGCAAGTCCGGTTCGGATAGCTGACCAGAATAAAGTTAGGAGCAGGAGGCTGAGCGCCAGCAGTCTTGAGGATAACCTCGTTCATCAGCTTTTCGCCGTCGCCAATGTTGATACGTCCCACGACCTCAAGGCCGAAGAGCTTGGTATAGAAATCTTCTGCAGCCGGAAGGTCTCTGACGATGATCTTGGTGAAACTGAAGGCCAACGCTGTCATCCTCAACCCCTTTCGCATTACGCAATTATGTGAGACAATCCCTATCGTAGCGCCTGAAAATGGCGTGATCCAGTTTAATCGATACGCATGTTGGAGAGAATGATGGCCGACGAGGCAGCAGGTGAAATTAGATTGTCGGCGGTTTGGCGGAATTTCTGCGAGCAGCTGGCTCAGGCTGGTGACGTTCTGGATCGTCCCGCCGCGCCGGATACGGCGATCGATCAGGCGGAAGGATTGCGTTATCTTTCGCGGCTGACGCGCACGGCGCTCAATATGCTCGTCGATTCCAGCGACCCGGATTTCCCGCGCATCTTTTTGTTGACCGACGATGCGATCAAGATCGGCGCCGACAATCCGGATAATCTCTATCAGCAGATCGTGGTCCGGGGTGATCGCGACTATCGCATCACGGGCAAGCGCAATACCGTTCCTTATTTTTCGATAGGGTCGAAGGCGAATCGCTATGCGATTGACGGCACCATGGCATCGACCGGCGAGATCGAACTTGCCGACATGCAGTTCGAACCGGACGGCAGTTTCGAGATCATTGTCAGCAAGACGCAGAAGCCGGGCAATTGGCTTCCCATGGCGGACGACACGACCTTGCTCATCATCCGTCAGACCTTCAATGACAAGCGGACCGAAATCGCGGCTGATGTGCATATCGAGCGGATAAGCGATGGCCCCGCCGTGCCCGCGATCCTCGCGCCGGAAGCGATCGAAGCGCAGTTGAACGGCGCGGCCGCATGGGTGCGCGGAACGGCAAACACCTTTGCCGACTGGTCGCAATGGTTCATGGAACAGCCTAACCGGATTTATGAAGGCAAGGAACAGTCGGTTTACCAGCGTGCCGGAGGCGACCCGAAAATCTGGTATGGTCATATCTATTATGATCTCGCACCCGACGAGGCGCTGGTCATCACCGCTAAGCCGCCGCAATGCCGCTTCTGGAATTTCCAGATCGACAATTGGTGGATGGAGTCCATGGACCATGTGAACCGCAAGGTGTGGGTCAATGGCGCGCAGGCGAAATATGAGGAGGATGGCAGCGTCATCCTGGTCTGCGCGGACAAGGATCCGGGCTATGGCAACTGGATCGACTTGTCCGGCCATCGCAAGGGCACCGGCCTCTGGCGCTGGATAGAGGCGGATGAGCATCCGGTGCCGCAATGCAAGGTGGTAAAACTCTGACCGCGTCCGCCGACGTCGCCGCGCGTATCGCCATCCTTGAAGATCGGGAGGCGATACGCAGCTTGATCGCAAGCTATGGTCCTTTGGCCGACGCGGGCGATTGTGCGGGCGCTGCTGCCCTGTGGACCGAGGATGGCATCTATGAAGTGGGCGGGTTCGGCAGCCATAAAGGCCGCGCCGCGATCCAGGCTTTGCTGGAAGGTGAAAGCCACCAGACGCTGATCCATGGGGGTGCGGCCCATATTCTCAGTCCGCCGGTCAT
>JAEZCS010000154.1 GCA_023433445.1 Pseudomonadota bacterium
CCTTCCTCGATGCCGTAGCCTTTAAGCGCCTTGGGCGTCGAACCGCCGCTCTGGTCGAGGGCGGCGATAAAGCCGTTGCCGGCCGCAATCTTGTTCTTCATGTCCTGATCCAGCATCTGCACATACCTTCTCTGTAGGGTTGTGCTGCCCCTTCGGCAGCATCGGAAACAATGGAAAAGGCCGCCCTCCTGCTGGACAGCGGCCCGAAGTTCACACCATCAATGCGCTGACGCCCGGCAGGTCCTTGCCTTCCATCCACTCGAGGAAAGCGCCGCCTGCGGTCGATACGAACGTAAAGTCGCCTGCCACGCCAGCATGATTGAGCGCCGCGACAGTATCGCCGCCGCCCGCCACCGAAGTCAGCTGCCCCTCCTTGGTCAGCGCCGCCGCCGTCTTGGCGAGCGCCACGGTCGCCTTGTCGAACGGCGCGATCTCGAACGCGCCCAGCGGCCCGTTCCACACCAGCGTGCGGCAGTTCTTGAGCGCATCGCCCAGCGCCTCGACAGCCGCCGGGCCAACGTCCAGGATCATCTCGTCAGCGGCGACCTCATGCACATTGCAGGTCCGCACCGATGGCGGGTTAGCCGCAAATTCCTTCGCCACCACCACGTCATAGGGCAAGTGGATCGTGCAGCCAGCAGCCTCCGCCTTGTCGAAGATCGCCTCGGCCGTCTCCGCCAGATCCTTCTCGCACAGCGATTTGCCGACATCGACGCCGCGCGCGTGGAGGAAGGTGTTGGCCATGCCGCCGCCGATGATCAGATGATCGACCTTGGCGACCAGGTTGTTGAGCACGTCGAGCTTGGTCGAAACCTTCGCCCCGCCGACAACCGCCGCGACCGGCTTCACCGGCTCGCCCAGCGCCGCCTGCAACGCGTCCAGCTCTTTCTCCATCGAGCGCCCGGCAAAGGCAGGCAGCTTGTGCGCCAGCCCCTCGGTCGAAGCATGGGCGCGATGCGCTGCGGAAAAAGCGTCGTTCACATAGAAATCGCCGATCGCCGCCATCGCTTCGACCAGCGCGGGATCATTCTTTTCCTCGCCGGGATGGAAACGGGTATTTTCCAGGATCGAAATGTCGCCCGGACGCATCACCGCGATGCCATCCGCCGCCGCCTCGCCGCAGCAGTCGGGAATGAACTGCACGTCGCGGCCCAGCACCTGCGTCAGCGGACGGGTGATCTTCGACAGCGAATATTCCGGGTTCTTCTGCCCCTTGGGGCGACCGAAATGCGCCAGGATCAGCACCTTCGCGCCGCGATCCGCCAGTTCGAGGATCGTCGGCATCGCCGCCCGCAGGCGGGTGTCGTCGCTCACCGATCCATCCTGCATCGGCACGTTCAAATCTTCGCGCACCAGCACACACTTGCCGCTGATGTCGCCCATATCGTCCAGCGTCTTGAAGGGCTTGGCCACAGCTATCTCCTTCCGCCCGCCGTCATCCCAGCGAAAGCTGGGATCTCATCCCGCGGGCAGGACGTAAAATCAGATCCCAGCCTATGCTGGGATGACGAAAAAGGGCGGGTCCTAAAGGCCCGCCCGGTTTCTTTTACAGCAGGCCCGCAACCACGCCTGCAGTGTCGATCATGCGGTTCGAAAACCCCCATTCATTGTCGTACCAGCTCAGCACGCGCACCAGATTACCGTCGATGACGGCGGTTTCCAGGCTGTCGACCGTCGAGCTGCGCGGATCGCTGTTATAGTCGATCGACACCAGCGGCTCGTCGGAATAGCCGAGCACGCCCTTCAGCGGCCCCGCTTCGGAAGCAGCCTTCAGCAGCTGGTTCACCTCGTCCTTGGTGGTGCCGCGCTTGGCGATGAACTTCAGATCGACGACCGAGACGTTCGGCGTCGGCACGCGCACCGACGAACCGTCCAGCTTGCCCTTCAACTCGGGAAGAACCTCGCCCACGGCGCGCGCTGCGCCCGTGGTCGTCGGGATCATCGACAGCGCGGCGGCGCGGGCGCGGCGCATGTCGCTGTGCAGCTGATCCAGCGTGTTCTGGTCGTTGGTGTAGCTGTGGATCGTCGTCATGAAGCCCTTTTCGATGCCGATGGCATCATGCAGGACCTTGGCGAGCGGCGCCAGGCAGTTGGTCGTGCAGCTGGCGTTCGAAATGACGACGTCATCGGCGCTCAGCGTTTCGTGATTGACGCCGAACACGATGGTCTTGTCGACGCCGCTTGCGGGCGCGGAAATGATGACGCGCTTGGCGCCAGCGGTCAGGTGGGCGCTCGCCTTTTCCTTCGAAGCGAAGATCCCGGTGCATTCCAGCGCGATGTCTACGCCCTGCGCCGCGTGCGGCAGCTTGGCGGGGTCACGCTCGGCGGTCACGGCAATGCGCTTGCCGTTGATGACCAGCGCGTCGCCATCGACGCTGACGTCGCCAGCCCAGTTGCCATGGACGCTGTCACGCTTGAACAGCAGGGCGTTCGCCTTGGCGTCGCCCAGGTCGTTGATGCTGACCAATTCCAGGTCATGGTCGGTGCGCGACAGGATTGCGCGCGCCACCAGGCGGCCGATACGTCCAAAACCGTTAATTGCTACCTTCGTTGCCACTGCACTAGCCTCCTGATTGGTAGATATGTTCTTAATGATCGAGCGCGGCCGCAATCTGCGGAGCGATCTTCGCCGCGGTCAGGCCGAAATGCTCGTACAGCACTTCTGCCGGAGCCGAAGCGCCGAATGTGTCGATGCCGAAGCGCAAGCCGGCGATGCCGACATAGCGTTCCCATCCGAATGTCGTGCCTGCCTCAATCGAGCAGCGCAGCACATGGTGCGGAAGGAGATCATCCTTATACGCCTGCGGCTGAGCGTCGAAATGCGCCCAGCTCGGCATGGACACGACGTCCGCGCCGATGCCCTGGCTTTCAAGCAGATCGGCCGTCGCAACCGCAATCTCGACTTCAGAGCCGGTGGCGATCAGCACGACCTTGCGGGTCCCCTTAGCCGCGCGCAGGCGATAGGCCCCCTTGGCGCAGAGATTCTCAGCCGCCTTTTCGGTGCGCAGCTGGGCCAGGTTCTGGCGGGTCAGCGCCAGCACTGACGGGCCGTCCTTGTCCTTGAGCGCCAGTTCCCAGCATTCCGCCGTCTCGACGATGTCAGCCGGGCGATACACGTCCAGGTTCGGGATCATGCGCAGCGACATGACATGTTCGATCGGCTGGTGGGTCGGACCATCCTCGCCAAGGCCGATGGAGTCATGCGTCAGCACATGGATGACGCGCTGCTGCTGAAGCGCGGCCAGGCGGATGCCGCCGCGCATATAGTCGGAAAACACCAGGAAGGTGCCGCCATAGGGGATGACGCCGCCATGCAGCGCCATGCCGTTCATCGCGCAGGCCATGCCGAATTCGCGAATGCCATAATAGACATAGCGACCGGAATAGTCGTCCTTCGTCAGCGGCCCGGTGCTCTTGGTCTTGGTGTTGTTGGACCCTGTCAGGTCCGCCGAACCGCCCAGCGTTTCGGGCAGCAGGTCGTTGATCGCGCCCAGCGCCAGCTCGCTCGCCTTGCGGGTCGCGACCTTTTGCGGATTGGCGATCAGCGTGTCGACATAAGCGTTGAGCGAGAAGTCGGCAGGCAGGTCGCCCGCCATGCGGCGCTCGAACTCCGCCTTCTGGTCATTGCCATTCAGGCGGCCTTCCCATGCAGCGCGCACTTCGGCGCCCTGCGAACCGATGCGGCGCCATTCGGCTGCGACATCCTCTGGAAGGACGAACGGCTCGGACGTCCAGCCCAGGAATTCGCGAGCTGCCGCGACTTCCTCGACGCCCAGCGCCGAACCATGGACACCCGACGTGCCCGCCTTGTTGGGCGCGCCATAGCCGATCTTGGTGGCGCATGCGACCAGCGACGGGCGCGGATCGGCCAGCGCTTCATCAATCGCGCGGCGCACATCGGCGACGTCATGGCCGTCGCACGACACGACATGCCAGCCGGTCGCGGCATAGCGAGCGCGCACATCTTCGCTGCTCGACAAGTCGACCGCGCCGTCGATGGTGATCTTGTTATCGTCCCACAGTACGATCAGGCGGCCAAGGTTCAGGTGACCCGCAAGGCCGATCGCCTCATGGTTGATGCCTTCCATCAGGCAGCCGTCGCCCGCGATCACCCAGGTGCGGTGATCGACCAGTTCGTCACCGAACTGCGCATTCAGGTGCCGCTCGGCAATCGCCATGCCGACGGCGGTGGCCAGGCCCGAACCCAGCGGCCCGGTGGTCGCTTCCACGCCCGCCAGCTCGAAATTCTCCGGGTGCCCGGCGCAGGGGCTGCCGATCTGGCGGAAATTGCGGATATCCTCCATCGTCGGCCGCGCATAGCCGGTCAGGTGCAGCAGCGAGTAGATCAGCATCGACCCATGGCCTGCCGACAGCACGAAACGGTCGCGGTCGGCCCATTTCGGCTGGGTCGGGTCGAACTTGACATAATCCTTGAACAGCACCGTCGCGACGTCCGCCATGCCCATCGGCATGCCCGGATGGCCGCTGTTCGCCGCCTGCACTGCGTCCATGGAAAGCGCCCGGATGGCGCTGGCGAGCGACTTTTCGGATACGGTCATTTAGGCTGGCTTCTTCCTTGGCTTGGCTTGGCGGCCCCCTGCTGAGCCGGCGAATCGAAATCCGGTTCCCTTTGTCGCGTTGCACACAAAGCGTCAACCGTGGCAGGACCCTGGAGAGCGCCAAGCCGCCCAATGACTGCTTTTGCAAGGCGAAAACTTTGTTTATGCGTGAATCATGGCAAGCGATCGCATGATGCAGGCTATCGGCGCGCTGGAGCGCGCGGTGAGCCGGCTGGAACAGGATGTGCAGGATTTCGCGCGCGCGGATCCGGCCTCTTCCGCCTCCCCCGGCATGGACCCGGCCGCCGCACGAGCGGCGCTCCGTTCGCTCGATGAACTGATTGCGGATCTAAAGGCGGAAAAACATGGCTGAAACCTCCCTCCAGATCGCCGGGCGTCATTATACGGTCCGCTGCCGCGACGGTGAAGAGGCGCATCTTGCCCATCTCGCGGGCCTGATCGAACGCAAGGCGCGGCTCGCCCAGCAGAATACGCCCGGCCTCACTGAAGTGCGCACCCTGCTGTTCGCCGCGCTTTTCCTCGCCGACGAGCTCAACGACCTGAAACGCGAGACGATTGGCCGTCAGCAGAGCCTGGCGCTCGGCGACGATGACGCACCAGCCGTGCAAGCGATAGAGGCGCTCACCGCGCGCATAGAAAAGCTGCGGGAAAGGCTTGTCGATTCGGAGCCTAACGCCTAGATTACAGGCGACGGGCACTGCGCGATACGAGCTTTAGCGAACATCCCTGAGGCGATAATCACATCCACGGGGGCTGTCCCTGGGCGGGCTCTGGCCCGATCTACATGGTTCCCACCTGACGTTGAGGCGTCAGAGGATATTCCAGCAAACGGCCGATGCGGTCCCGTCACCCGTCTTGGTTCCCCCAAAGTCCGGTCGTTTCGCGTTAATTCGAGAAACGAGTTTCCAGCTTCCTTTCCCAGGTCTAAACGCGGCCCTATGAGCGAAGACACCGACAAGGCCGCCCTGCGCACTCTTGCCCGGACACGGCGCCGCGCCTTCGTCCAGTCACTCGACCCGCTCGCGCATCGGCTGGCTTTCAAGGCGATACCCTCGCCGCTGGCCCGTCGCCTTGACGGCGCGAAGACGGTGGCGCTCTACATGGGCCTGGATGACGAAGCGCCCGCCCAACGCCTTGCCCCACAACTCGCGGGACTGGGTCTGACGCTCGCTCTCCCCCGCGTCATCGACCGGCTCGGCACCATGGATTTCCTGGCCTGGACGCCGGAGGATCAGCTTCACCCCGGCCTTTACGGCACGCATCATCCCGAACCGAGCGGTCCGTCCGTGACGCCGGACATCATCATCGCCCCGCTGCTCGCCTTCGACCGTGCCATGAACCGGCTGGGCCAGGGCGGCGGATATTATGACCGTGCCTTTGCCCGCTTTCCCGACGCGCTGCGGATCGGGCTCACCTGGTCGGTGCAGGAGCAAGACGCTGTGCCTGCCGATCCGTGGGACCTGCCACTCCACATCATCCTGACCGAAGTCGAACTGATCGAAGGACCCGACGCGTGAACCGCCAGCCTGCTCCCTACGAACCCAGCTGGCGCAAGCCTGTCGGCATGCTCCTCATCATCGGGCTGATCACGCTCTGGGCGATCCTGGTCGGCAGCCTGTCGAGCCTTATCGGCAGCCTGCCGATGATCGTGCAGGTGCCGGTCTATGTCTTCCTGGGCATCATCTGGATCTGGGTGTTGCCCTTGAAGCGCCTGCTCGCCTGGATGGAAACCGGACGCTGGCGGCGCGACTGACGCGTCCCACGCCGCCGCTACAACGCCTATCTTCGTCATCCCGGCGCAAGCTGGGATCTCGTGAGGCAAGGTCGAACGCAAACGCCTGAGCTGCCAGCTTCCACTGGCATGACGACGAGGCATATTTTCAGGAAATCCGGCCCTAAAGGACCAATCACTCTTCAAAAAGAGTGGCGCGAGTGACGGGGCTCGAACCCGCGACCTCCGGCGTGACAGGCCGGCGCTCTAACCAACTGAGCTACACCCGCGTTCGGTGTGGGCGGGCATCTATGCGGGTGCGCCGGACCTGTCAACCGGCTCTTTCACCACTTTCTTCTTTCTCGTCATTTTCTTCGCGCGGAGCCATCGTCAGCGTGCCGCGCTCGAACAGGAAACCGGCGATATCCGGGGTTCCGGCGGCCGTCACCACGGTCTGGATGATGATCAGCAACGGCACGCCCAGCAGCGCGCCCGGCGTCCCCCACACCCATCCCCAGAAAGTCAGCGACACCAGAATCAGCAGCGGGTTCATCGTCAGCCGCCGCCCGAGCACCATCGGCGTGATGACATTCGCTTCCACCAGGTGAAAGCCGATCTGCGTCACCGCGGGCGCCAGCGCCCGCCACACATCGTCGAACACCATAAGCCCACCCAGCGCCAGCAAGGCCGCCGCCAGCATCGGCCCGAAATAGGGGATGAAATTGAGCAGCGCGACGATCCCGCCCCACATCAAGGGCGATGGCATCCCGATCAGCCACAGCGCCAGCGCAACGGCCAGCCCCAGGCACAGGTTGATCGTCGCGATCGTCAGCACATAAGCGGACGTCGCATCGACCACATTCTGGATCACGCGCGCGATCGCCATCGCACCGTCGAAGCTGCCCCGGCTGTTGATCGTCCGCCGCCGCAGCCGCGTCCAACCGGCCAGGAAAAAATAGATGATGAGCAGCGCGAACACCATCTGGATGATCGCCGACGGGGCGGAGGTCGCGGCGAACTGCAACAGCGATCGCGGCGCATCCACCGCCGCCGTCCGGGCCGCCGCCACTGGCCCGGTCGCCAGCATTTGCACCGTTTCGTCGACGAAACTCTGCAACTGGGAATAAAAATCGATCAGCGGGGCCAGATTTGCCTGAATCTTGGGCAGACGCTGCGGCAACAGCCTGAACCAGTCGGTTGCCGGCACCACGATCAGCACCAGCGCGGTATTGGCTACCACGAGGAACGCGATCACCGCCGCCAGCGCCGCCACCGCGGAAGGCACCCGCCGCCGCTCCATCCATTCGAGGAACGGCACAAGCGCTATGGCGATCACCACCGCCGCCGTCAGCGGCAGGAAAAACTCCGCCCCCGCCCGCAACGCAAAGGGCATGGCGAGAAGCAGCCCAACCCCGGTGGTCAGCGCAATGGACGCCAGCAGGCGATCGCGCCGCCGATTGATTTCCTGCTGATCCCGGGGTGTCACGTAATGGTCGATCCTGCCAGCATGTCAGCAATGTGTACCGGCCCCAACAGCGCGTCAATTTCATTCATCGGCCAGACATGGCTAAGACCGATTAACCAAATTTTCGCTCCCCTGTTCTAAGCCATCGCTAAACAGGGATCGGGGCTTTGAACGGATGATGCGTATAGTGGCGCTGCTGGGGCTGGCGACATGGGGCATGCTGCCCGCACCTTCTTTGGCTCATCCCGATCTCCGCATGGAAACGCAGATGTTCGTGGAGCGCGTGCATACCGACATTAACGGCCGCGCCCGCCGCATCCTTGCCAGCACCACGCGAGCGGCACCGGGCGACAGGCTCCTCTTCGTCGTCAACTGGCACAATGAAGGGGATGACCCGGTGCAAGGCGTCGCTCTCACCAACGCCGTCCCACGCGGCGCACTGGTCACAGAACCTGATCCCGCCATGCAAGTGTCGGTCGATGGCGGGCAACGCTGGGGCCGCCTTGACGAGCTATGGCTGCCGACACCTCTCGGCGGCATCCGCAGGGCCGTCGCCGCCGACATCACCCATATCCGCTGGACAAGTCCTGCGCGCCTCTCACCGGGCGAAACTGCGCGCCTGAGTTATAGAGCGACGATGCGATAATATCCCCCTCTCCCCTTCAGGGGAGAGGGAAAAAATCACTCCGCGAACAACAGCACAGGCGTCTCCAGCAGTCGCTTCACCGCCTGCACGAAATTCGCCGCGTCCCATCCATCAACCACCCTATGGTCGCAACTGATCGACAGGTTCATCAGCTTTGCGGCCACCACCTCGCGCCCGCGAAAGACCGGTCGCTCGATCACGCGATTGGGCCCGATAATCGCCACCTCCGGGCGATTGATGACCGGCGTGGTCGCCACCCCGCCCAGCGCGCCCAAGGACGTCAGCGTCAAGGTTGACCCGGAAAGCTCCTCCGCCTTCGCCTTGCCCGATCGCGCCGCCTCCGCCAGCCGCTTAATCTCGTTCGCCAGTTGCCAGACATTACGATCCTGCGCGTCCCGGATCACCGGCACCATCAGCCCCGCGTCCGTCTGGGTCGCAATGCCCAGATGCACCGCACCATGCCACGTCACCACGCCCGCCTCATCATCATAGCGGGCATTCAGCATCGGAAAGTCCGGCAACGCCCGGCAGATGGCCACGATCAACAGCGGCAGCATGGTCAGCTTCGGCCGGTCGCCACGCTCGCCATTCAACTGCCCGCGCATCCGTTCCAATTCGGTGACGTCGATTTCCTCTACATAGGAAAAATGCGGAATATGCCGTTTCGAGGCCGCCATATTTTCCGCAATCCGGCGGCGCAGGCCAATGACCTTCACCACCTCATCCTCCCGCCGCGCGCGCTGCTTGGGCGGCCGATAGCCCTGCCCCGCGCCGTAGAGCAGAAATGCGTCCAGATCCGAATGGCGGATATGATCGCCGCTGGCCTTTACCTGGGCAAGGTCGATGCCCAACTCCTTGGCGCGGGCACGGACAGCAGGGGATGCGAGCACCTGCCGCCTCTCGCCTTCAGGGGTCGCTGGGAGGCGCGTGGCTCCCTGCGAGGCTGGGGAGAGGGGCTGTGACGCGGACGTTTCGCCTGGCTCCCCCTCTCCCAACCCTCTCCCTTGAAGGGGAGAGGGCTTTTCAGTTTGCTCGTCCGGATAAGGCCGATCAACCGGCGAAATAATCCCATCAACCGACGAGCCCGCTACCTCGCGTCCACCCGCGGTCTCCGCGTCTATCTCCTCCCGCGAAGGCATCGGGGACTCCGCTCCAGAAGCACCCTCCCCCTCGCCTTCTACCTCAATCTCCACCAGCATGGCGCCAATCGCCACCTGCTCGCCAGCTTCGCCTGCCAGCCGCGTCACCACGCCTGCAACGGGGCTTTCCATCTCCACCGTCGCCTTGTCGGTCATCATGTCGGCAATCGGCTGGTCTTCCTCCACCCGATCCCCGACCTTTACATGCCAACCGACAATCTCTGCCTCGGAAATGCCTTCGCCGATGTCGGGCAGCCTGAACGTGAACAGCGCCATGGCTCAATCCCTCATGATCTTCTTGATCGCTTCCCTGATCCGCACCGGCCCCGGGAAATAGGCCCATTCCAGACTGTGCGGATAGGGCGTGTCGAACCCTGTCACCCGTTCGATCGGCGCTTCCAGATGATAGAAGCACCGCTCCTGCACCAATGCGGAAAGCTCCGCGCCGAAACCGCTGGTCCGCGTCGCCTCATGCACGATCAGGCAACGGCCGGTCTTCTTCACCGACTGCTCAATCGCTTCGATATCCAATGGCACCAGCGTCCGCAGGTCGATGATCTCGGCATCGACGCCCATCTCCGTGACGGTGCTTTCGATCACATGCTCCATCGTGCCATAGCACAGGATGGTCAGCGCCTCACCCGCCCGCACCGTCCGCGCCTGGCCCAGCGCTATGCGATAATAGCCCTCCGGCACCATCGCGCCGGGATGCCCGGCCCAGCTTTTCGCCGGTCGATCATAATGGCCATCGAACGGCCCGTTATAGATGCGCTTGGGCTCGAAAAAGATCACCGGATCATTATCTTCGATCGCCGCGATCAACAGCCCCTTGGCGTCATAGGGCGTCGACGGGAGCACCGTCTTGATGCCCGACACATGGGTAAAGATGCCCTCGGGCGACTGACTATGGGTCTGCCCGCCGAAAATGCCACCACCAAAGGGCGACCGCACCGTCATCGGCGCGATAAACTCCCCCGCCGACCGGTAACGCAGCCGCGCCGCCTCGCTCACCAACTGATCGAGCGCAGGGTAGATATAGTCGGCAAACTGGATTTCGGGCACCGGGCGCAAGCCATAGGCCCCCATCCCCACCGCCACGCCAATG
>JAEZCS010000166.1 GCA_023433445.1 Pseudomonadota bacterium
TTTCGAAAACGCTAGAGAGCGCTCTGGCAATTGTCAATCATGTTGACAATTGCCGATCTGGTGCCGTAGCGTCCTGATCCAAGGGAGGAGTGGCGTAGAATGAGTGCCATGTTCCGTGTTGCAGGGCTGGAGAAGTCGTTTGGACCCATCCGGGTGCTGAACAACGTCGAGCTTGAGCTGCACGCCGGGACGGTCACGGTGCTGATGGGCGCAAACGGCGCCGGCAAGTCCACCCTCGTCAAGATCATGAGCGGCGTCTATGCGCGCGGCGGCGGCATGATGGAGCTGGCCGGGCAGGCTTATGCGCCCGCCTCCCCTGCCGAGGCGATACGCGCTGGTGTCGTCACTGTTCACCAGAACATCAATGACGGCGTGGTCGCCGCGCTGGACGTTGCGACCAACCTCACCATGGACCGCCTCTCCGGGAAGGGCGCGCCCCTCTTCTTCAACCCGCGCAGGGTGCAGCGCGAGGCGCAGGCCGTGGCCGATCGGCTGGGGCTGCAGGTCGACATGGCGGCAAGCATTTCCGACCTGTCACTGGCGGACCGTCAGATGGTGGCGATCGCGCGCGCCATGGCGCACGAGCCCAAGGTGATGGTGCTGGACGAGCCGACCTCGTCGCTGTCGAGCGCGGAGGCCAACCGGCTGTTCTCGGTCATCGACCGGCTGCGCGAGCACGGCGTCGCCATTCTCTATATTTCCCATCGCATGTCGGACATTCGCCGCGTTGCCGACCGCATTGTCGCGCTGCGCGACGGCGTCATCACCGGCGTCTTTTCAAGCAAGCCGCTCGACTATGAAGGTGCGGTCAACGCCATGCTCGGCCGCAAGGTGGACCTGTCGACCGTGACCGTAGCGGATGCGACCAGCACAATCTTCGAGGCGAACGGGCTTCGCATCGCGCCGGGCGCACGGCCGTTCTCGCTGACGCTGGGCGATGGCGAGATCGTTGCCGTGACCGGCCTTGTAGGCGTTGGCAAGACGGCACTGGCCGAGACGTTGTTCGGCGTGCGCCGCCCGCATGGCGGCACGATGCGTCTTTCTGGCGAGGACTACGCGCCGCGCAATGCCGCCGATGCCATCAATGCCGGCGTGTTTCTCGTTGCCAAGGATCGCGGTGAGAGCGGCATCGTGCCGGAGTTCAATCTCTACAAGAACATGAGCCTGCCGTTCCTGCGCCGGCTCTCCGTTGCCGGCATCACGCGCAGCGGCACGGAGCGCGCCATTGCACGCGAGCAGATCCAGAATCTTGGCATCGTGTGCCGCGGCGAGCGCGACAGGATGCAGACGCTGTCGGGCGGCAACCAGCAGAAAGTGATGGTCGGGCGCTGGCTGTCGCAGCCGTCGGAGCTGCTGATCCTCGACGAGCCGTTCCAGGGTGTCGACATCGCCGCGCGGCGCGACATCGCCGCCAAGCTGCGCGCGAGCGCCAATGGTCGCGCGACGCTGCTCTTCCTTACCGAACTCGACGAGGCGCTGGAAACGGCAGACCGCATCCTCGTCATGTCGGAACACACGATCGTCGGCGAGCATCGCAACGCGGGCCTCGACATGGATAGACTGCTGGCGCAGGTCGCCGGCGAAGACAGAAGAGGTGCCGCCTGATGGCAGACCACGTCATCCGCTACGGCTTCCTTGCCCTGCTTGCGGGGCTCATTGCCTTCTTTGCGATTTCCGCGCCCGGCTTCGCCTCGCCGCAGAGCGCGGTGTTCATCTTCCAGTCGGTCGCGATCACCGGCATCCTCGCGCTTGGCGTGACGGCGACTCTGGTGGTCGGCGGCTTCGACCTGTCGATTGGCTCCGTCGCGACCAGCGCGATGATGGCCGCCGCCTATGCCATGGTGGTGATGGAGCAGAGCGCCTTCGTGGCTGTACTGTTCTGCCTTGCGATCGGTGCGCTCGTCGGCCTCGTCAACGGCATCATCATCGTTTACATGCGCGTGCCGGACCTTCTGGCAACGCTCGGCATGATGTTCCTGCTGGTCGGCCTGCAGCGCATCCCGACCGAGGGCCGCTCGATCGCTGCCGGCATGACCATGCCGGACGGGTCCACCGCCACCGGAACCTTCAGCGCGGCCTTCCTGTCGCTGGGGCGGCACCGCTTCGATTTCTTCCTGCCAAACCTCGTGCCTGTATCCGTGGTCGTGCTTCTGGTGTTGGCGCTGCTGATCTGGTTCTTCCTCGAATTCACCCGTTTCGGGCGCATGATGTACGCCGTCGGCTCCAACGAGAAGGCGGCCCAGCTCGCCGGCGCGCCCGTCAAGGCATACAAGATCTGGGCCTATGTGATTTCTGGAATCTTTGCCTCAATCGGCGGAATTTTGCTCGCGGCTCGGCTTGGACGCGGCGACATCGCCTCGGGTAACAATCTGCTCCTCGATGCGGTTGCCGCGGCGCTCATCGGCTTTGCGGTGCTGGGCGCCGCCAAGCCGAATGCGTTCGGCACGGCCATCGGCGCGCTCTTCGTGGGCGTGCTCCTGCAGGGGCTGACGATGATGAACGCTCCCTACTACACGCAGGATTTCGTCAAGGGTGCGGTGCTCGTCGTCGCGCTGGTGTTCACCTTCGCCCTGTCGCAACGGGCGCGGTGATCGGATTTGGGAGAGACGCCGCAACGCGGCTTAACGTGGAGGAGTAACGGGAATGAGCATTACACGCAGGACATTGGGCAGGCTGACGCTGGCTGCCGCCAGCCTCTTCGC
>JAEZCS010000200.1 GCA_023433445.1 Pseudomonadota bacterium
GGTTCGTGCCGATCATGATCGGCGCGCCGGACATGGCCTTCCCGCGCATGAACAACATCAGTTTCTGGCTGCTGATCCCCGCCTTTGCGCTGCTGCTTGGTTCGACCTTCGTACCCGGCGGTACGGGCAACGGTGCGGGTACGGGCTGGACCGTCTATGCTCCGCTTTCGACGAGCGGCTCTGCAGGCCCTGCCGTGGACATGGCCATCTTGTCGCTCCACATCGCGGGCGCCAGCTCCATCCTGGGCGCGGTCAACTTCATCACCACCATCCTCAACATGCGCGCGCCGGGCATGACCCTGCACAAGATGCCGCTATTCGTATGGTCGGTGCTGGTCACGGCTTTCCTTTTGCTGCTCGCGCTGCCGGTTCTGGCTGCTGCGATCACCATGCTGCTGACCGACCGCAATTTCGGCACGACCTTTTATGATGCTGCTGGCGGTGGCGATCCGGAGCTTTACCAGCATCTGTTCTGGTTCTTCGGTCACCCTGAAGTGTACATCATGATCCTGCCGGGCTTCGGCATCATCAGTCAGATCGTTTCGACCTTCAGCCGTAAGCCTGTTTTCGGTTATCTCGGTATGGCTTATGCCATGGTCGCGATCGGCGTGGTCGGCTTCGTTGTCTGGGCGCACCACATGTTCACCACCGGCATGTCGGTCAATGTGAAGATGTATTTCACGGCTGCAACCATGGTGATCGCGGTGCCTACGGGCATCAAGATCTTCTCCTGGATCGCGACGATCTGGGGCGGTTCGATCAGCTACAAGACTCCAATGGTTTGGGCTCTGGGCTTCATCTTCCTGTTCACCGTGGGCGGCGTCACCGGCGTGGTCCTCGCGAACGGCGGCGTCGATGACGTGCTGCATGACACTTATTACGTCGTTGCTCACTTCCATTATGTGCTGTCGCTGGGGGCTGTTTTCGGTCTGTTCGCTGGCTTCTACTACTGGTTCCCGAAGATGTCGGGCCGCATGTACAGCGAGTTCCTGGGTCACCTGCACTTCTGGGTTTTCTTCGTCGGCGTGAACCTGCTGTTCTTCCCGATGCACTTCCTCGGTTTGTCGGGCATGCCCCGCCGCTATCCTGACTATCCAGAAGCTTTTGCCTACTGGAACAGCGTGGCGAGCCATGGATATGAGATCATGGCAGTGGGCGTGCTGATCTTCTTCGTGAACGTCTTCTGGTCGCTTGCGTTCGGCAAGAAAGCGGAAGGCAATCCTTGGGGTGAAGGTGCGACGACGCTGGAATGGACACTGTCCAGCCCGCCGCCTTTCCACCAGTTCGAAACGCTGCCGGTCGTCGATTGACGGTTGGCAGGAAGGAAAGCATCCCGCAGGATGCCGGGTAGCGGCAGAAGTCGTGGACCCAAAGTTAGCAGTCCCGGCGCTCATGTTGGCGCCGGGCTGCCGCATGAGGAGCATATGGCAAGTTCGCCGTTCATGACCGGGAGCGCTACTCCCACGATGCCAGCGCATTGGCGGGATTTCGTTGCTTTGACCAAGCCGCGCGTAATGACCTTGGTGGTCTTTACGGGCCTTTGCGGGCTTCTTGCCGCGCCAGGCCATATTCACCCCGTGCTGGCTTTCACTGCCATTCTTTGCATTGCGCTTGGAGCGGGAGCGGCTGCGAGCCTCAACCAATGGTATGAAGCGGACATCGACGCTAAGATGAAGCGCACGGCCAACAGGCCGTTGCCTGCGGGGCGGATGGATCGCCAATCTGCGCTTCACTTTGGCGTGGGCCTCTCATTTTTTTCGGTACTACTGATGGGCGTGGCAACGAACTGGCTCGCGTCTGCCATCCTCGCTGTATCGATCCTTTACTATGTTTTTATCTACACCATCTGGCTGAAGCCGCGGACCGCCCAGAATATTGTGATCGGCGGTGCTGCTGGGGCCTTTCCCCCGGTAATCGGCTGGGCGGCGGTGACAGGTGACATCGGTGCTCTACCGGTCGCGCTTTTCATGCTCACCTTCTTCTGGACGCCGCCGCATTTCTGGGCCCTCGCCCTATTTGTGAAGACCGACTATTCCGCAGCTAACATACCGATGCTGCCAGTAGTATCGGGCGAGGTCGCGACGCGCCGACATATCTGGTTCTACACAGCAATCATGGCGGCTGCAGCGATGGCGCCGGTTCTGCTGCGCCTCACTGGTTTGATCTACGGGCTTACGGCGCTGATTGGGACCGGGTTGTTTGTGGTATTTGCCTTTGAAGTATTTCGGCGTCGTGAAACTGATCCCAGCCGGATGGGACCGGAACGGCGGCTGTTTAAATATTCGATACTTTACCTGTTTGCGCTGTTCGGTGCGGTCGTCGTTGATCGTTGGGTGTTCGCATGACACCTGAAGAGGAAAAGCAGGTCCGCAGTCGCCAGAAGTCGCGCGCCCTTGTTACCGGTTTACTCCTTGGCGCACTCGTGATCCTGTTTTACGCGATCACCATCGCAAAGATCGGCGGAGGGCATTGATGGCCAGCTTGCCACCGTCGCCATTTGACCGTGATCGGCGTAATCGGCGTACATTGCTCACCATGGCCGGGGTAGGATTGGCCATGCTGGGCCTCGGGTTTGCTTCTGTTCCGCTGTACCGGATATTCTGCCAGCAGACCGGTTTCGGAGGAACGACTCAGCGAGCCGCCGCTGATGTCAAATTGCAGCCTGTCGCCGGTCACACACTTTCGATTCGCTTCGATTCCAATATTCAACCCGGCATGCCCTGGAAATTCTATCCCGAGCATGCCACTGATACCGTGACTGTTGGCGCGCGCGACATGGCGATCTTCATCGCGAAGAACATGTCGGATAAGCCTGTTACCGGCACCGCGAGCTTCAACGTGACGCCGACACAAGCCGGTGCATACTTCACCAAGATCCAATGCTTCTGCTTTACCCAGCAGACTTTGCAGCCGGGCGAGCAGGTTCGCATGCCGGTAATCTATTATGTTGATCCTAAAATCCTGAATGATCCCGACAATAGGGACACGCAGGAAATTACGCTGAGCTACACCTTCTATCCTGTTGAGCAGGACAAGAAGCCGAGCTAAGGCGATTCACGATAACGCGAACGCGAACAGGGAAGAGTACGTCATGGCAGGCGCCAAGCAGCACGATTATCATATTCTACCGCCCAGCATCTGGCCGCTATTCGGTTCCATGTCGGCGCTGGTCATGGCGATGGGCGCGATCATGTGGATGCACCCCGACGCCATGCCCGCTGGTGGTGGCTGGGTATTCCTGATCGGCGTCGCGGGCGTGCTGTTCACCATGTATAGCTGGTGGGCAAATGTGATCGCGGAAGCGCATGCCGGTGACCACACGCCGGTGGTGCAGCTGCACCTGCGCTACGGCATGATCCTGTTCATCGCGTCGGAAGTCATGTTCTTCGTCGGCTGGTTCTGGGCATTTTTCGACTTCTCGCTGTTCCCCAGCCAACTTGCCCCGATCGAAGGGATGTTCCCTTCCAAGGGTATCGAGGTGATGAACGCGTTCGAGCTGCCCCTGCTCAACACGCTGATCCTGCTTTGTTCGGGCACGACCGTGACCTGGGCCCACCATGCGCTGATTCATGGCGATCGCGAAGGCCTCAAGAAGGGGCTGTGGCTCACGGTTATTCTCGGTCTGCTGTTCTCAGCGATCCAGGCTTATGAATATGCGCACGCTCCGTTCCCCTTCGGCGGCAGCCCCTATAGCTCTGCCTTCTACATGGCGACGGGCTTCCATGGCTTCCATGTTCTGGTCGGTACGATCTTCCTGATCGTCAATCTTGTCCGCGTCTACAAAGGCCACTTCACGCCGCGTCAGCACTTCGGATTCGAGGCTGCGGCTTGGTACTGGCATTTCGTCGACGTCGTTTGGCTGTTCCTGTTCGTCGCCATCTACGTGTGGGGGGGCTGGGGCGCTCCGATTCACGGCTGAAGATTGCGCCTTATCGATAAAGAAAACGGCCGGTGATGAACCGGCCGTTTTCTTTTGGACGGAAGATAATTATGCCTACCGCCATGCCTCTTCGACGCCTCGCGCTTTTCCTGCCTTCTTGGGTTGCTCCGCCGGGGGATCGCCAAGCAAGGGCGAGTGCTGCCGCACGCTGGCATGCCGACCTGCCCTGTAAGGCTGGGTCATGCAGGTCGTCGGTGGCCACGCTGTGACTGAGCGGCGCATCCCGCTTTTTGCGAGCATCATCGTCATGTGCGCCGTGGTGGTCATGATCGGACTTGGCATCTGGCAGCTGCAGCGCCGCGGCGAGAAAGAGGCGATGTTGGCCCTTGCCTCGGCCAACCCAGCAAAGCCGACTGTCAGCTTCCCGCAAATGCCACCTGTTCCGCCCGAGCTGCTCTTTCGGCGATCCTCCCTTCATTGCCTGAATGTGGTGGGCTGGCAGACCGAGGCAGGACGGGCGGCAGATGGATCGGTTGGATACCGCTACATCGCGCAATGTTCGACGGGGGCAGAGGGGCCAGGAGCGCTCGTCGCCTTGGGCGTCGCCAGGCGACCGGACCTGAAGCCCGATTGGAGCGGAGGGCAGGTCCAGGGCTGGATTTCGGAGGAGCCGGACCACCGCACGTTCCTGTCCCGCTTTGCCGCCAGCGCTATGCCGCTGCGCCCCATGCTGATCGCTGAGCGTGCGCCGGAGGGATTGAAGCCGGTTGCGCCGCCGAGCGTTGCGGATGTCCCGAACAACCATTTCGCCTATGCGATCCAATGGTTCTTCTTTGCTGCCGTGGCCGTGATTATTTACGTGCTTGCGCTTCGCAGGCGGCCCCCTCCGCCGACCGGTCCGTCGTAAAGGCTTGCTCCGGGGCTCGGGTCTCGTTACCGCGCTTCCCCATCATGCAATATGTGAGCACCAGGGGAAGCGCACCTGCGCTGGGTTTTGAGGATGTGACGCTGGCAGGGCTGGCGTCCGACGGTGGCCTCTATGTTCCGGAAAGCTGGCCGCGCTTTTCGGAGGACGACATACGGGCGCTCGCAGGGCTATCCTATGTCGAGACTGCCGTCCGCGTCATGGCCCCCTATGTTGCCGGCTCCCTAAGCGAAGACGAGCTACGCGAGCTATGTACCGCCGCCTATGGCCGCTTCAGCCACAATGCGGTGACACCGCTGGTGCAGCTTGATCATCAGCATTGGCTGCTGGAACTGTTCCACGGCCCGACTCTGGCTTTCAAGGATGTCGCGCTGCAGCTGCTGGGGCAGTTGTTCGAGCGGTTCCTGTCCCGTCGCGACGATCATCTGACAATTGTTGGCGCAACCTCGGGCGACACGGGCTCTGCCGCCATCGACGCCGTGGCCGGGCGTGAGAAAATCGACATCTTCATGCTGCACCCCGAAGGTCGCGTGTCCGATGTGCAGCGCCGCCAGATGACCACAGTGCGGGCGCCGAACGTTCATAACATCGCGATCGAAGGCAGCTTTGACGATGCGCAGGCGCTCGTGAAGGCGATGTTCAACGATCCGGGCTTCTCGACGAAGTTCAATCTGTCGGCGGTGAACAGCATCAACTGGGCGCGGCTGATGGCGCAGGTCGTCTATTATTTCTACGCTGCCGTAAGGCTGGGCGCACCGGAGCGGCAGGTCGCATTCTCGGTGCCGACCGGCAATTTCGGCGATGTGTTTGCTGGCTATGTCGCAGCGCAGATGGGCCTTCCGGTTGCCAAGCTGATGGTCGCCACGAACGTGAACGACATTCTGCACCGCGCGCTGGCGGACGGTGATTACAGCCAGGGCCAGGTCGTTCAAACGTCCACGCCCAGCATGGATATTCAGATCAGTTCGAATTTCGAACGCCTGCTGTTCGATGCCGGTGGGCGCGGTGGCCCAGCGCTGGCCGAGCAGATGAAGGGTTTCGAAACGAGCCGGGCGATGCGCCTCACCAATGCGCAGAGAGCCGGGGCGGCGAAGCTGTTCTCTTCGGCCCGCGTCGATGGCGACGCGATGAACATGGCCATCCGCTGGGCTTTTGATGGCGCAGGTCAGGTCATAGACCCTCATACCGCCGTTGGCCTTGCCGCCGCGCGCGAGATGCAGGTCGAGGCAGGCGTGCCGATCGTCACACTCGCGACCGCGCACCCTGCCAAGTTCCGAGAGGCCGTGGAGCGTGCCACCGGACTTCGTCCGCCGCTGCCCGCCCGCATGGGTGACCTGTTCGCCCGCGAGGAGGCCTATGCCAAGTTGCCCGCGACCTTCGAGGCGATCACCGCCTATGTCGCGGAGCGTGCTACGCCGCGAGCATGAAGCTCGACACGCTGATCGGCGAACCTTGGGCAGACTATGGCCTGATCGATTCGGGTCATGGCCGCAAGCTCGAGCGCTATGGCCACTATCGCTTCATCCGGCCCGAGCCGCAGGCCATGTGGGCGCCCGCGAGCGCCGACTGGCAGGCCGATGGCGAATTCGTGCCGGGATCGGACGAAGAAGGCGGCGGCCGATGGTTCTATGATCGTCCGGTGCCTGCCGAAGGTTGGCCGCTGAACTGGAACGAAGTGACGTTCCAGGCGAGTTGCACACCCTTCCGGCACCTCGGCTTCTTTCCCGACATGGCGCCGGTGTGGAACTGGATGCGCGAACAGACAGCCGGACTGGAGCAGCCGCAGGTCATGAACCTGTTCGGCTATACCGGCGTCGGCACCTTGGCGATGTCGGCCGCTGGCGCGCAGATGGTGCATGTCGATGCGTCGAAGAAGTCGGTTGCGCAGGCGCGGTCCAATGCCGCCGCGTCGGGCATGGAGGACCGCCCGGTCCGGTGGATCGTTGACGATGCCGCCAAGTTCGTCGCGCGCGAGGTCCGGCGAGGGCGGCGCTACGATGGGATATTGCTCGACCCGCCGAAATATGGCCGTGGCCCGGATGGCGAAATCTGGAGGCTGGAGGAAGATCTTCCCAGGTTGATCGCGGATTGCCGCCGTCTGCTGGATGCCGACAGCCGGTTCCTGTTCCTGACCGTCTATGCCGTGCGCATGTCAGCGCTGGCGATCGGGGAATTGTTGAAGCAGGCCTTTGCCGACCTTCCGGGTACGGTCGAAGCAGGGGAGTTGGCCGTGCGCGAAGAAGCGCGAGGGCTGGAACTGCCGACGGCGATCTGGGCGCGCTGGCGGCGCTGAATCAGAGGCGCGTCACACGGTTTTCAGCCGAGCCCGACCAGCGGCACAATGTCGACGGGCCGCCCATTGCGACGCAGTTCGATTGTGATGCTTGGACGACGGTTGGCAGCATTGCCCAATGGATCACCCTGCCGCACGCTGTCGCCCACTGCGGCGGACAGCCGCTGCAAGCCGGTGATCAAGCTTGTCCAGCCCCCGCCATGATCGAGGATGACGATCTGGCCATATCCTCGATAGGGCCCTGCAAAGACCACGCGTCCCGCCGTTGGCGCGACCGCAAGCGCACCGGATTGAGTGGCGATTGTAAGGCCGCGCGATCGTACGCCGCCTTCCGATAATTCGCCCATGCCAGTGACGAGCTGACCCATGACCGGCAGGCGATAGGGCGGTGGCCCGGCGGGGCTGCGCTGTCGGGCGGGTGCAGATGCCATGGCTAGGTCTGGCCGTGCTGGTCGAAGCAGCGGGCCAGGAAGCGCCGCCAGCTCTTCGCGAAGGTCGCCTGCCGCCTGAAGTCGGTCCATCAGGTCGATTATGTCGCGCGCGCGCTCGCCGAGTGCCAAGGCGCGGTCGCTTTCCAGATTGGCGTTGGACCGATAGTCCTTCTCCGCCATCCGCTTTTGGGCTTCCAGCGTCCGCAACGCGGCTTGACCTGTGCGCAGGTCCGCCTGGCTCTGCGCCAGCGATGCGGTCGCCTGTTCGGCAGTGGCGCGCAACGTACGGCTACGCTCCAATTCGGCGCGCAAGCCAGCGGTTCGTTCCTGGATGACGGGCAGGACCTGACCCAGAACAGCGCGCATGTGGACAGCGTCACTCAGCGACCCTGGCTGAACCAGCGCCAGGGCGATCGGCCGCCGCGACATCATCTGCAGGGCAGCCGTCAGGCGGACGACGGGCTCCTGCCGGGCAGCGAGCCGTGCCGCCTGAGCGCGTTGCATCCGGGCGATAATGGCGATGCGTGCCTGCGCTGCCTGGATATCGGCCTCGGCCTGCTGGATACGCGCCGCCATGGCAGCGGCGCGGCGGCGTGCCTGTTCGGCCTCGTCCCGTGCCACGGTCGCCTGCTGTTCCAATCGCCGCGATCGATCTCTGGCCTGCTCCGATTGGATCCGCGCGGCCTTCAGCGCCGCCTGTTCCTCACGCAGGCTGGTCTCGCCCGTGCCGCTGAGGATAATAGCTGTCGAGGGCGCGGCAGTCAGGCGCGCTGCGGCCATGACCGCTGCACTGCCGATGATCGCTGCCAAGGCCGCTGACCTTTTCACCCCTTGCCCCCCGCCGGTTTGGTTGGCGACCGGCCACATCTGACTAGGCGCAAAAGACCGTCCATGTCGAGCGGTGGTGGCATCAGCCTTCGCGATGATAGGGATGGCCCGAAAGGATGGAACAGGCGCGCCATAATTGTTCGGCCAGCATGGCGCGGGCCATCATATGTGGCCAAGTCATGGCGCCAAAGGCGATGAGCAGGTCCGCTTCTGCGCGGGATTGGTCGTCAAAGCCGTCGGCCGCGCCGATCAAGAACCGGCATTCGCGAGCGCCCTGATCGCGCCAGCCCTCCAGCCGTTTGGCGAAGTCCATGGAACTGAGCTGGCGGCCTTTTTCATCGAGCATCACGGTGATCGTGCCAGCCGGGGCAAGGGGCAGCTTGCCGCCGCGGTCGGGCAGCTCGGTGATTCTGTGCGGCATGGTCAGCCGCTTTACATAGCGTTCGACCAACTCTGCTTCGGCCGAACGCCCGATCTTGCCGCGCGCGATGATGTGGAGGAGCATGGATCACGCTCCTAACGGGTCAGCGCGCGCTTGTCGAAGGTCTGCGTGCATCGGCAAGACGCGGCCGATGCGGCGAGCCTTCAGGCCGTGCCCGCCACCGGCGCGTCGACAAAGCCCCACATCCGTTCCAGATTGTAGAAGCTACGAACTTCGGGCCGAAACAGATGGACGATGACGTCGCCGGCGTCGATCAGCACCCAGTCGGCGACCGGCAGTCCCTCAACACGCGCGGAGCGGCCGGTGGCCTGCTTGATCCGCTCAGCGAGCTTTTGAGCCATCGACGCGACCTGACGTGATGAACGCCCGCTGGCGATCACCATGTGGTCGGCAATACTGCTCTTGCCTTCCAGGGGGATGGAGATGGTTTCCTGCGCCTGGTCATCGTCGAGCGATTTCAGGACAAGGTCGTGCAGGGCGGCAACGCTGTCGGCATCATGGGCCGGGTCGTTGGCAGGATTAGGTCTGGTCAAAAATGCTCCATTCTAGACAATCAACCGGCGCGTGAGCGGATCGCGCACGCGTGCATGTTCATATTCGCGATGCCAGAGAGGTTTCGCCTGCCGCAGCAGGCTCGCCGATCTTGGATCAGGGCGAAAGCGCAGAAGTACAAGCGCCGGCGGTCTCCAATCCGTCCAGTCTGCACTCTGGCGCGCGGGCCGGACGAAACGCCGCAGCCAGGCCATGGCCCCAGAGCCACGGGCTCCGCTATCATAGCCGGGACGAGCGATCACGGCAATGGGCATCTGTCGCGCGATGCCGCGCCAGTCCCTCCATTGGCCGAACTGGGCCAGATTGTCCGCACCCATCAACCAAATGAACTGGTTGCGGGGGTAGCGCTGCCTGATCGCCTTCAGCGAATCGATCGTGTAGCGGGTGCCAAGCGATTGCTCGATCGCGGTGGGGCGGATGGGTGCGCGCCGCGCGACATGGCGCGCATGGGCGAGTCGCGAGGACAGGGATGCCATGCCCGCGCGGGGCTTTAGCGGATTGCCTGGCGATACCAGCCACCAGACTTCGTCCAGCCCCAATGCCTTCGTCGCGAACAGCGAGATCGCGCGATGGCCGCCGTGCGCTGGATTGAAGGAGCCGCCCAGAAGGCCGATACGAGCCATTCAGCTTGCGATGCCGTAGGAGATGCGCCGATTATTCACTCTGCTTCCGCGAAGCCACGCGCTTTCCGCACGCCTTTACGCCCCTCCTGCGCCAGTTGCCGTTTCAGCTCTTCCGGCCGCGGGGCGATCAGGAAGCCGAAGCTGACGCAGCCCTCGCGGGTTTCGACCGCATGATGCAGGCGATGTGCCTGAACGATCCGTTTCATATAGGTGGAGCGGGAAACGTGACGGTGGGCAATCCGTTGATGGACGAGGATGTCGTGAAAGCCGAGATAGATGAGGCCATAGGCCGCGATTCCTGCCCCGCAAGCGGTGGCCCAATCGCCCCAGCCCCACTGCACCCCACCCAACAGCAGCAGGATTGAGGGCAGAGCGAAGATCACGAAATAAAGGTCGTTCGCTTCCCACATCCCGTGGCGGGGACGATGATGGCTGGCATGCAGGCACCAGCCCGGTCCATGCATCACCCAGCGGTGCATGACATAGGCGAAACCTTCCATCGCAACGACTGTAGCGGTGAAGATCAGGAACAGCAGGAAGGCGGACATGGCGCCTATATAAGCGCGCAAATTGAGCGGCGCGAGCCTGTAAAATTCCGGATATGGAAACGGCCGCAATCTCCCCATTTGCTGTCGGCTGAACAGGTGCCGAAATACCGCTGCATGCCGCGCCGCAAAAGGAACTATTGCTCCCTATTGTCTCCTGATGCTGAAATGCTGTCGGGCTGTAGTAAAGATTGATGCGGATGGTGGAGGACTCGCTGAGGGTAGGGGATCGTGATGCCGTGCTCCTGGAACCGCATCCAGATGCGGTTGAGCACATCCGATTTGACGTTTCCAACGCCGCTCTCCGGATCGCTGATCCAGACCAGAATGTCGTGTTCGATACGGTTTTCGCCGAAATTCGTCAGCCAGACGTTAGGCTTGGGGTTGCGCAGGACGCGCGGGCTTTCCTGTGCGGCGCGGAGCATCAGGTCCTGCGCAAGCTTCAGGTCACTGTCAAAGCCGACGCCCACCGGGATGCGAATGCGGACGTTGCGGTCGGAAAAAGACCAATTCTCGACCTCTTGCGTCATCAGATTTTCATTGGGGATGAGATGCTCTTTGCCGTCGCGGGTGAGGACGGAGACGGCGCGAACGCCGATCTTGTTGACCCAGCCGAAGCTGTCGCCAACCACGATGACATCGCCGGGCTTGACCGAGCGGTCCATGAGTAGGATGATTCCCGCAAACAGATTACCGAAGGTCTTTTGCAAGCCGAAGCCGAGGGCGAGGCCGAGCGCGCCGGAAAATACCGCAAAAGCGGTAAGGTCAATGCCGAGCAGGTCGATGCCGATGAAGAAGGCGGCGACCACGGCCCCAATGGCGGCAAGCTTTTGCGCGAGCAGCTTTTGCGTTGCGTCCAGCCCCTTGGCTCGCCCGATGCTCTGCGCGAATACTCTGTTGGCTAGCCGCACCAATGCAAAGAGGACGACACAGATCGCTGCGGTGCTGAACAGACCGAGTAGCGTCACGCGCCGCTTGCCAAGGTCAATGCCGACCCGGTCCAGCATGTCCGCGACCGGAGCAAAGCCGCCGCTGCTGCCCGAAAGGACCGTGACGAACAATAACAGGGCTAGTGGGACGACCGCCCAGCGCGGAATGGCAAGGCTGCGCAGGATGTGCGTGGCAAGCAAGGCGACGGACAGGGCGAGGGCGGCGCCCAGGATAAGATGGGGGAACGCGTCGATTGGCCACAGCGCCGCAGCAAGGGCGAACAAGCAACTCGACAGCGCGTGGCGGAGGATCGGGCGCAAATGGCCAGCCAGCCCGTCGCCCAGTGCCTGCGCCCGGCGGCGGAGGCGAAGGGCCGCTATCTGCGCGATGCCATTGGCGATCAGGAAGAGGATAGCGGCGAGCGTAAGGGCAACCAGAGGATGCACGATCGCCGGATTACCCGGCAGCAAGGCGAGCAGGTTGGGGAAGCCTTGGCTCATCCGCGCGCCTTGCGGAAGCGGGCAAGGCCGGCATCAAGGTCGGCGATGAGGTCGGCGGGATCTTCCAGGCCGATCTGAAGGCGGACGAGCGGACCTTCCGCTTGCCAAGTGGTAGCCGTGCGATAGCGCGCCGGATCGACCGGCAAGGCAAGGCTTTCAAAACCGCCCCAGCTATAGCCGATGCCGAAATGCTCAAGGCCGTCGATCAAGGCTGCGCGAGCGGCTTCGTCCCCTCCGTTGAGGACGAAGCTGAACAGGCCGCTCGAGCCTTTGAAATCGCGCGCCCATTTCTCGTGACCGGGGCAGCTTGGCAGTGCGGGATGGAGAACGCGGGCTATTTCGGAATGGTCGGCGAGCCAGCGCGCGATCTGGAGCGCGCTATCCTGATGCTGGTTCAGTCGGACGCCCAAGGTGCGGAGACCGCGGCTGGCGAGCCAGGCGTCGTCCGGGCTGACCATCTGGCCCAGCAGATAGGCCGCCTGGCGGAGCTTCGGGAAATGCTCGGGCGTGGCAGTGACCGAGCCAAGCATGACGTCGCTGTGGCCGACGATATATTTGGTGCAGGCGAGGATGGTGATGTCGACGCCGTGAGAAAGGGCGGGGAAGAAGAAGGGCGTAGCCCAGGTATTGTCGAGGAGGGTGACGATGCCCTTTTCCCGGGCGAGAGCCGTGATGGCGGGGATGTCCTGAACCTCGAAGGTCAGGCTGCCGGGGCTTTCCAGGAAAATGGCGCGGGTTTTTTCGTTAATGAAATGGTCAATTGAAACGGAATCGGCGAGCGGATCATAATATATAGTTTCGATACCGTAACATTTTAGCATCTGTTCGCAGAAGTTGCGGGTGGGGTCGTAGGCGCTGTCGACCATCAACAGCTGGTCGCCCGGCTTCAGGACCGAAAGCAGCGCGCAGGCAATGGCGGCGACGCCAGAGGGGAAGAGCATCGTGCCTTCGGCGCCGGGCTCCATTTCGGTAAGCGCATCGGCGAGGCTCCAGGCGGTCGGCGTGCCCTTACGCCCGTAAAAGAGCCGTTCGTGCGTGCTGCTGCGCGCGGCGCTGCGCAAATGGGCGACATCGTCGTAAAGGATGGTGGAGGCGCGCCAGACCGGCGGGTTGACGATTGCGCCGGGCTGACCGGGCATGCCCGTCCATTCGGGCTTGCGGCCCGCCTGCGCCAATCGGGTGAGCGGCTTGCGATCCTTGCTCATGCAGCCGGGCCCGTCGCTTTGGGGGTGGCGGGATCGAGACCCCATTCCGACCAGCTGCCGTCATAGAGGGTGACATCCGTCTTGCCGAGCGACTGAAGCCCCGCCAGCAGGATCGCCGCCGTCACGCCGCTTCCGCAACTGGTGATGATCGGGCGCGAAAAATCGGTGCCGGCGTCGAGGAAAAGCTGCCGCAGTTCCTGCCCCCTCTTCATGCTGTTGTCGTCGTTGAAGAGCGAAGCGGACGGCAGGTTGCGGGAGCCCGGAATATGGCCCGAAGCCATGCCGGGGCGTGGCTCCTTTTCCTCGCCGGTAAAGCGGGCCGCGCCGCGTGCGTCGATGACCTGCGCATTCTGGCTGGCGAGATTGGCCAGAACATCTTCCTTGGTGCGGACCTGGCCCTGCGCGCGCCGGGCGGTAACATCGCCGCGCGGAATGACGGGCCAGCCGCCTTCCGTCGGGAGGCCTTCGGCGATCCATTTCGGCAGGCCGCCGTCGAGGATCGCGGTCTCTCGGCCGATGCCGTAAAGGCGCATCATCCACCATGCGCGGGCAGCGCTGTGCGTTGGGCTGTTGTCGTAGACGATGATGCGACTGTCGGCGTTGATGCCCAGCGCGCGGCAGCGCTCCGTCATGAAAGCGTCGCTCGGCAGCATGCCGGGGCGTGGGTCGTCGGCATCGGCGAGGCTCGGCAGGTCGAGATAGGCGGCGCCCGGAATATGGGCAGCTTCGAACTCGGCGCGCGGGTCGCGAGGCGTGCCGGGCAGGAACAGGCTGGCATCGAGTATCTTGAGGTCGTCCTTGCCCAGTTCCGCTGCGAGCCAATCCGTGGAGATGAGAATGTCCAATGCCGCCTCTTTCATTGATGCCCGTCCGACCTTTTTAGGAAGGGGATCGGGGTGTGGGAAGGGTGTTGGCGGGATTCGTCATTGCAGCGGAAGTTGGGCGCTCGGTTGGGTGCGCGCAGGGGCCTGAGATCCCAGCATTGGCGTCGCCGCCCTGCGGGTCTCTGGGATGACGAGGGAGGGTTCAGCTCGCCAGTTCAAGCGCGGTGGCGCGGCTGCCGGGCGTGCGGAACTGGCGGGGCCCCTGATCGACGCGGAAGGGGGCGAGGCGGTCGGCGGGCGGGGTTTTTTCCTGCCCGACTATGAAGGCGCGGCCGGTGCGGCCTGAGCCGGTGGGATTGGCACCGGGCTCGTCCGACCAGCGATATTGCGCGTCGAACGCGATGAGCGGGATGAGCAGCGCGCGATCGCCCATTTGCACCGGTGCGATCTGGTCGTGCAGGAGGCGCAACTCGCCGGTCAGGCTGTGGCTTTGCCCCGGTGCGAGCGAAACGGCGGAGTGCGCGGGCAACCCGACGGCTCCGGCGAAAAACTGCTGCAGCTGCGCTTGCTGATTGGCATCGGCATTGGCGATGAAGGTGCGGATCAGAATGTCGTCCGCGATATGCTCGCCGCGATTATGGAGGGTCAGATGATAGCCGATCGTGGCGCCCATCAGCGAGAGGCGGGCGCTGCGCACTTCGAGAGTGAGGTCTATCCATGGCCGACCGGCTGTTGCAGCGGCGGGCTTCGGGGAGGGTGCGCCAGGCTGAGGGGCGGGTGCAGGATTAACCGGCTTCGTCGTTGCTGGAGCGGGCGGCACAGGGGCCGGTTTTGCAGCCGCAGGGGAAGGCGCAGAAGGCTGAGGGGGCGGCGCGGCCTCCGGCTCTTCATGGGTTTGCTGCTGTTCGTCGGGACGGCGGCGCAGCAACAGGAAGGCGGCGGCAAGAGCTGCCGCGAGGAGCGCGATGGCGCCAGCGATCCAGCCCCAGGAGGAGGATTCGGCAGCGGCGGCAGGCGGCGGCTCGTTGGCGGGCGTTGCGGGAGCCGCAGGAGCCGGTGCAGGCTCGGCTTGCGGTGCGGCCGGTTCGGCTGGAGCCGTCTGGGGCTCTGGCGATTGCTGCGTCGGTGCCTCGGGCGCGGCGCTGCTGCTTTCGGGCTCGCGCGCCGGAGCGGCGGGTTCGGCGGGGGCCGGACGGGGCGTCGCGGTGGCGGGGCGCTGCGGCTGGGCAGAGGGGGTAGGTTGCGGTTGGGGTTGCGGCTGCACGACCACCGGGGGAGGCGGCGTGATGACAGGCGTGCTGGCCTGCGGCGTTACAGGCGCGCCGCGAAACACGTCCAGTTCCGGTCCTTGACGGTTAGGATCGGCAGGCGGCTGAGAGGTGCGTGGCAGGCTGAAGACCGGATCGCTGCCGCCCTGCTCCTGCGCGAGCGACGGCGTGGCCAGCAGCAGCGGCAAGGCAATCAGACTGGCAGGACGCATCCCCATGGCAAGCAGCCAAGGCAATGATGACGCTGAACGGGCGGTGAATGGCATGGCGGGATCGGGTTGCGGTGACATTAGGTGTGCAATGGCGTAGATGGCCGGTCATGACCGATATACCCCAAAGCCTGACACCGATCCATCTGGGGCAGAGCAGCGCGTTGCCTGCGAGCCCGGAAGAGGCGGTTCTCGACTATGTGCCCAATCCTCGTCCCGGAAAGCCGTATCTGGTGCGGTTCACCGCGCCGGAATTTACATCGCTTTGCCCGGTGACGGGGCAGCCGGACTTCGCCCATCTCGTGATCGACTATGCGCCCGCGGCGACGATCGTCGAATCAAAGTCGCTGAAGCTGTTCCTGGGGGCGTTTCGCAACCACGCCGCTTTCCATGAGGATTGCACGGTGGGAATCGGCGAGCGGCTTTTCGCCGAGATGCGGCCCTTGTGGCTGCGGATCGGGGGCTATTGGTATCCGCGTGGCGGGATTCCGATCGATGTGTTCTGGCAGTCGGGTGAGCCGCCTGCGGGGCTGTGGCTGCCCGCGCAGGATGTGCCTGGGTATCGCGGGCGGGGGTAGGCTACCCCTCCAGTATAGCCGCCTGATGTTCGGCATAGCCGCCTGAGATCCCAGCCTGCGCTGGGATGACGGCGTTTTTCCTTTTTGCGTCATGCCAGCGCAGGCTGGCATCTCATGAGACCAGGATCGACATCGCTCGATGCGTCGTAGCTGGACTTACATTATGACTAATAAGCCGCGTGGCGTGCTGTATGTTGGTGTGACCAGCGACATTGCCGCGCGCGTCGATCAGCATCGGCGTGGCGAAGGCTCGGCCTTTTGCCGGAGATATAATCTGCGCCGGCTTGTGCTTGCCGAGGAGCATGGGGAGATCGACTTCGCCATCGCTCGCGAGAAGGCGCTGAAAGCCTGGAAGCGGGATTGGAAGATCGCGTTGATCGAAGCGAGCAATCCTGAGTGGCGGGACTTGTTTAATTTCCTTTTGTAGTGGCCTGAGATCCCAGCTTGCGCTGGGATGACGATAAACCCTTTTACGCCATGCCAGCGGAGACCGGCATCTCATGATGGGTCGCCGTGACGATTTGATCCGTCCACTTATTAAACAAACGCACAAATATTTTCGTCGAACATCATCGCCCCCTGTTCCAACCGCTTGACCCGCGCGCGGAAAGGTTCGATCCCGCAACTATCATGGCACATGGCCGCCCGGGCCGTGCCGTTCTCAACGTGTCGGAGTTGCGAACCAGATGTCTCTTACGAAATTATCGTCCCTTCTGCTTGCGGCCGCGCCGCTTGCCCTTGTTCAGCCTGCGGTGGCGCAGACGCCGACCGGGCCTGCGCCGGGGATCACGACGCAGTTGCCCCGTGGCGCGGCGCCCGGTCATTATGCGATCGAGGTGGTGCCCGATGCGGCGAACCTCAAATTCACGGGCAAGGTGACGATCGACCTCCATGTTGCGCAGGCGATGCCGGCGCTGGTGCTGAATGCGGCGGACCTGAGCATCGGCAGCGTCACGCTGACCCCGGCGAAGGGCAAGGCGATGGCCGGTTCGGCCAAGGTCGATGCGGACGCGCAGACGGTGACGCTGGATTTCGGCAAGCCGGTGCAGCCGGGCGCCTACAAGCTGAACATCGCCTATGGCGGCGTCATCAACACGCAGGCGAACGGGATGTTCGCGCTGGATTACAATGATAATGCCGGGGCCAAGAAGCGGGCGCTGTTCACCCAGTTCGAGGCGCCGGACGCGCGGCGGTTCGTGCCGAGTTTCGACGAGCCGAGCTACAA
>JAEZCS010000117.1 GCA_023433445.1 Pseudomonadota bacterium
CGACCACGTCGAAGAGGACGACGTCGCCCAGACCCTTCAAAGCTGCGAGATGCGCGAGCGTACCGCCGATATTGCCAGCGCCGATGAGCGCGATCTTCTTACGGGCCATATGCAATCATCCTCCAAGTATGGAAAATTGGAATTGCCCGCCCGCTTAAGCCGATCTCATTAATGATTCAACCAACTAAACGGCCTGCGGCGGATTTATCTTTGCAATTCATTCGCAGTTTCATTAAGAGCGCTTATGCCCCTGTTTGTCAGGCGCTCCTACCCTGGCGCTGACTCGTCCCGCAGCGGCCACCTGCCGGACGCTTCCTCTCAGAAGGGAGCGTCCGGGCCATTTGCCATGCGATGAATGAGCGCGCCGATGCGCCGGAATGCGTTATTTCGGCCCGTGGCCGAGGGCCAGATAGTCGTCCGACTGCATTTCCATCAGGCGCGAGACCGTGCGTTCAAATTCGAACGCGCCGTCGCCACTGGGGTAGAGCTGCACGGGTTCCGCATCCGCCGACGCCAGCAGTTTGACCTTATATTCATACAAGGCGTCGATCAGCGTGACGAAACGGGCGGCTTCGTTGCGGTTTTCAGGCCCCAGCACCGGGATGCCAACGAGGATCACGGTGTGGAACCGCCGCGCGATCGCCAGATAATCAGGCGCGCCGCGCGCTTGAGCGCACAGGCGCTTGAAGGAGAAGACCGCCACGCCCTTGAGGCTCTTGGGAACATGCAAGCTGCGCCCGCCCTGCACCTGTATGTCCTCCGCAGGAACCTTGGCCCGATCCTCTACCGGATAGTCGGTGAGACGAAAGAAGGCTTCAGAGAGCGCCCTGGTCGCCTCCGGTCCGTTCGGCGAATGCCAAAGCTGCGCGTCTCCCAAACGATCCAGGCGGTAGTCGGTCGGCCCGTCGAGGGTCAGAACGTCCAGCCGATCCTTGACAAGGTCGATGAACGGCAGAAAAAGCTGCCGATTGAGGCCGTCCTTGTAGAGATCGTCCGGCGCGCGGTTCGATGTGGTCACGACGGTAACCCGCTTGTCCAGCAGCCCGGTGAACAAGCGCGACATGATCGCAGCGTCGGCCATGTTGTTCACGACCATCTCGTCAAAGCAGAGCAGTCGCGCCTCTTCGGCAAGCGCGTCCACGACAGGCGGGATGGGATCACCCTTCTCCGCCTTGCGCACCTCCGCGAGCCGCGCATGGACGTCGAGCATGAATTCGTGGAAGTGGACGCGCTTCTTGCGCGGTATCCGCACGCTGTCGAAGAACAGGTCCATCAGCATCGACTTGCCCCGGCCGACGCCGCCCCACATGTAGAGGCCACGCGGCGGCTCCGGCGCCTTCCGCAGCAATTTCCACAGGGTCGAACCGCGTGGAGGAGCTGCTTCCAATTCCTGCTGAAGCGCGTTCAGCCGCATGGCAGCAGCCTGTTGATCGGGATCTGGGCGCAATTCCCCGGCCGCGACGAGCGCGCGATAACGCTCAATCACGCCGCTCATTTGGGGACAGGCACCTTTCGCACCGTAGCGGTGGAGGACGCGACCAGCGCGTCGCCCTGGTGAAGGGTCAGGCGCATGAAGAACAGCCGTCCTGTTTCCTGCAAGACCTCAACATCGGCGCGCAGTGGATCACCCACTTTCCCCGAGCCGCAATATTGCATCGAAAGATCGACAGTGACGGCCGCCGCCTGTTCAGGGCGTCCCATGGCGGCCAGTGCTGCAAAATAGGCGTGGTCGGCAAAGGCGGCCAGAAAACCGCCATGCAGCGCGCCATTGCGATTGGCGTGCGACTGGCGGGTTTCGAGCATCACCGTGGCGCGGCGATCACCGGCGCCCTGCGAATAGCTGGGCCCCACGGATGTACCAAGGAACGTGTCCGGAACCGGATCGCTCCAGCGCAACCAGTCGGCCCAAGGGCCTTCCAGCACCAGGCTTACAGGGCCAGCATCGTTGCTCACTGCATCAAAGCTGCCGTTCGACCATCATCTTCTTGGTTTCCGCGATCGCCTTGGCAGGGCTGAGGCCCTTGGGGCAGACATTCGCGCAGTTCATGATGGTGTGGCAGCGATAGAGGCGGAAGGGATCTTCCAGCTCATCCAGACGCTCGCCGGTATATTCGTCGCGGCTGTCGGCCAGCCAGCGATAGGCCTGCAGCAGGATCGCCGGGCCGAGGAACTTGTCGGAGTTCCACCAGTAGCTGGGGCAGCTGGTCGAACAGCAGGCGCACAAGATGCACTCGTACAGGCCGTCCAGCTTTTCGCGGTCGGCGGGCGACTGCAGCCGCTCCTTGCCGCTCGGCGGGGGGCTAACGGTTTGCAGCCAGGGCTTGATCGAATTGTACTGCGCATAGAAATGCGTGAAATCGGGAATGAGATCCTTTATCACGTCCATGTGCGGCAGCGGCGTGACGCGCACTTCCTTACCCGCGCACTCCTCGATCGAAGTGGTGCAGGCAAGGCCGTTCATGCCGTTCATGTTCATCGAACAGGAACCGCAAATGCCTTCGCGGCACGAACGGCGGAAGGTCAGCGTCGGATCATATTCATTCTTGATCTTCAGCAGCGCGTCGAGAACCATCGGACCGCAATTGTCGAGGTCGATCTCAAACGTGTCATAGCGCGGATTCTGACCCGAGTCGGGATCGTAGCGATAGACCTTGAAGCTCTTGACGTTGCTTGCACCGTCGGGAGCCTTGTGGGTCACGCCCTTACCGGAAATCTTGCTGTTCTTGGGCAGGGTGAATTCGGCCATGGTTTAAGATGTCCTCCGTCCGCGCCGATAATCATTATGGGGGCGCGCGCTTGAGGCCCTTAGCGCCTCGTTCAGCCATTTGCTACCCATCAAAGCAGCAAAAGCTTGCACAGATTTCGACGTTCAGGCCCGGTCGCGCAATATCTGTTCGATGAGGGCGACGTCCTCAACCTTGTCCGCGTCGATGCATGCCTCAGCCTTTTTCATCGGCACCAGCCTGGCGAGGAGACCAAAGCGACGGCCGATGCGCGCCATGCCGCCGCGCAATGTGGAAAGGCGCAGCAAGGCGCCAAGCAAGGCGAACGGGCCGAATGCGGTAAGGATCTTCCAACCTTTTTTGCGGTCCTGTTCCACCTCCTGCCAAAGAGAGATGATGGCGCGGGCCCTGGCACTGCCGAACCAGAAGAGGTTGGCGCCCGACCACCAGCCGTCGCGGAATTTGAGCCATGTTCGCCGCGAAGAGGGATAGCGGGCAAGCAGCGTCGCGCGTTCGACCATCGCCACGGCAATGTCGGCCCCTTCCGCCTCGGCAAGGAACTGGCCGAGCATGTCGCCGTCGAGCAGGACATGATCGGCCGTGGTGACGAGCAGCGGAAACGGGAGATCGGGCCGTTCCAAGAGGCTGAGCAAGGTGGATGCTATGCCGCTGCCGCTTTGTTCGAAGCGGACGCGGGGGTGCTGGCCCAGCCAGGCGGTGGCGGGATCGGCGCGATATAGCTCCGGCGTCTGGGTCAGGATAACCAGCTGTCCGATCAACGGATGCGCAAGGAGCGCGCGCGCAGGATAGTTTATCATCGGCTCGCCCCCTACCGGAGCGAGCGGCTTGACCGCGACACCGGCCGCCTGCGCCAGAGGATCGGAGCCCGGGCGCGATCCGGCAAGCAGCAGGGCGGTGATCTTGGTCATGGAGGCGGGTTAGCGAAGCAGCCCTGGGACGGGAAGCGGCTAATTACACTACAGGGCGGACGCGGCGGCCTGCGGTTCGTTCTGGGCAACGGCGACCGGCAATCCCGTCCGCAGGCTCTTGAGCTCCCTCAGCCGCTCGCGGAAGGCCGCCAGTTCACGCCCGGCAAGCTGCGCGGTGGTGGTGAACTTGACCGACAGCGGGTTCACCGTGCGGCCGCTGCGATACAGCTCATAGTGAAGATGCGGGCCGGTCGACAGGCCGCTGGAGCCGACATAGCCGATGACCTGACCCTGGCGAACACGCTGGCCATAGCGCGCGGCGATGCGACTCATATGCGCATAGCCGGTGGCGAGGCCGTTGCCATGTTCCAGCCGGACATAATTGCCATGACCGCCGTGGCGACCTGAATAGGACACCACGCCATCGGTCGCCGCATAGATGGGCGCGCCATAGGCGGCAGCGAAGTCGATCCCCGCATGCATGCGCGTATAGCCGAGAATGGGGTGGCGGCGCATGCCGAAGCCAGAGGACATGCGGCCCTGCACCGGCGCGGACAGCACGCCGCGCCGCTCGCCGACGCCCGACGCTTCGAACCACTGGCTGCGGCCGCCGCTCGTCCATTTGAGCATGTCGATGCCACGGCCATTGGCGCGGCGAAGGCCGGCGAACAGCAGATCGCCGACTTCGACATCCCCGGTTTCCGCACGGCGATATTCGGTGATGATGTCGTAGCGGTCGCCGCTGTGGATCGATCCCAGATCGACCTGCTGCGCAATGACGCGCAGGAAGCTCTGGATCGCCTTGGGCGGCGCACCCGCCGCACGCGCGGATTGATAGATGCTTTCACCAATCACACCTTGAATGCGCAGCGGCGTGCTATCGACATGGATGGGCGTGCGCTTCACTTGCAGCAGGCCGCCCACCCGGTTGATTTCCAGTGCCAGGTCGAGCCGGGCGCGGAAGGCAAGATGATCCAGCGGTCGCGGCATGGCGCGGCTGGAGCGGCGGCCCAGAACGATGTCGAGCGGCGTGCCGGGCTTCACCCCCTTGGCGA
Source organism: Pseudomonadota bacterium (assembly GCA_023433445.1). Taxonomy (GTDB): domain Bacteria; phylum Pseudomonadota; class Alphaproteobacteria; order Sphingomonadales; family Sphingomonadaceae; genus Sphingobium. Next base: position 4,708 of record JAEZCS010000117.1, read on the forward strand.
TATCGCCGCTGACCAGGGCCATGACCTGCGCAGCGTCGGCGTTGCTGACCCCTGCCCGCGACAAAGCGTGACCTAGCGAATCGCTTCCCCCGATCTGCGCGCGCAATTCGATCTGCGGGCGTTCCGGCGTTTCGCGCAGGGGCTGGACGGCATCGGTCGGCCCCATGCGCCGCCCGCTGTCCGCGCCCATCGCGAGCGGGGTAATCATCTGGCTGCGCACTTCTTCAAACTGCGGTGCGCCGAGCAGCGGTTGCGGCGCGCCCGGCAGAGGCTGAAAACCTGGGGAAAGGTAGAGCGCCGATGCACAGAGGCCGAAACAGGTGGCAAGGCCGCGAAACCAGGTCCGGCTGCCAACGCGCTGGCCAAGGTCCGGCACCAGCTCCACATCGTCCGCCCAATCGCGCAGGCGGGTGCGCCAATCACGGCCATCGGGAGTCGTTGCGGGGCGCCTGCCAATGGCGTCAGTCACCCAAAGGGAAGCGGATGCGCCCCCCTGCTGAGGGCTAAACTGACTGCCATGAAACACTTGGAAAAAGCCCCCCGCGGGCTGCAATTTCGCCCGACCCCCGCCGCGCGTTCATGGGCACTGTTGTGAACGCACAGGGTTAAAGTCAAATAAAGACGGATTTTTTAACTCTATTCACGCGACGAAACGTGGCCATCAACCGTTGAATGGCACAAGGCCCATCATTCCAGGGAGAATCACTGAGTCGCCCTTGCCCTCACCGCACGCATCCCCGACATAGAGAGGATCATGGCTCAATTTGCCCGATCGCCCGTCACAGCCGTGCTGGGTCCCACCAATACCGGCAAGACGCATCTGGCCGTCGAGCGCATGTGCGGTCATTCCAGCGGGATGATGGGCTTTCCGCTCCGTTTGCTGGCGCGCGAAGTCTATGACCGGGTCGTCGCGATCAAGGGGGCGCATCAGGTCGCGCTGATCACGGGCGAAGAGAAGATACTCCCGCCCGGCGCGCTTTATTATCTCTGCACCGCCGAATCGATGCCGGTCGATGGCGACTTTGCTTTCGTCGCGCTGGACGAGGCGCAGCTTGGGGCCGATCCGGAACGCGGCCATGTCTTCACCGACCGATTGCTACGCGCGCGTGGGCGGGATGAAACCATGATCCTTGGTTCGGCCAGCATCAGCCGGGTGGTGAAAGCGCTGGTGCCCGAGGTGGAGATCATCAGCCGCCCACGCTTTTCGACATTGTCCTATGGCGGGGCGAAGAAATTGTCGCGCCTGCCCAAGCGATCGGCCGTCGTCGCCTTCTCCGCAGAGGAAGTGTACGCCGTCGCGGAGATGCTGCGCCGCTTTCGTGGGGGCGCAGCCGTCGTGATGGGCGCCCTCTCCCCGCGCACGCGCAATGCGCAGGTGCAGATGTTCCTGAATGGCGAGGTCGATTATCTGGTCGCCACCGATGCCATCGGCATGGGGCTGAACCTGGACGTCGCCCATGTCGCCTTTGCTTCGCTGCGCAAGTTCGACGGACGGCGGACGCGGCGGCTCACCATAGCGGAAATGGCGCAGATCGCTGGCCGCGCGGGACGGCATCATAAGGACGGCACGTTCGGAAGCCTGGGCCATGAAGATGGAGACGCGGCCTTCACGCCCGAAGAGATAGCTGCGATCGAGGACCATCGCTTTCCGCCTGTCGACCAGCTGTTCTGGCGAGAGGGGAAGCCGCGCATGGATAGCGTCGACCGGCTGATCCTGGAGCTGGAGACGCGGCCGGACCGGGATGAGCTGCGCGCGGCCCCCGAAGCGGTGGACCTTGCGGTGCTGCGGCGGCTGTCGGATGATCCGCTGGTCATCGATCGGGTGAAGGGGAAGAAGGCGGTCGAACGGCTATGGACCGCCTGTGGCCTTCCCGATTTTCAGAAGCTGGGCGCTGACCATCATGCGCGCACGGTGAGCCGGATCTGGCGTTTCCTGTCGGAAGGCAACGGCCATATTCCACGGGACTGGTTCGCGCAGCAATTGGCGCGACTCGATTCGGTTCAAGGCGACATCGATACTTTGTCGGCGCGGATCGCCGCCGCGCGCACTTGGTCCTACATCGCCCATCGCCCCGACTGGCTGGCGCATCCGGCGGAGATGGCGGAGCGGACGCGGGCATTGGAAGAGCGGCTTTCCGACGCCCTCCACACCGCGCTGACGCAGCGTTTTGTGGATCGGCGCACCTCTGTCCTGTTGCGCGACATGGGGCAGGATGCGAGCAATCTGCCGGTCGATGTGGAGCCGGACGGGACAGTCTGCGTCGATGGTGAGATGATCGGGCGACTTGACGGATTTCGTTTCTCGGTCGATCCGGCTACGCGGCATCAGGACAGAAAGATGCTGCTGGCGGCGGCGGAACGCCGTCTTGGAAGGATATTACGAGTGAAGGCTGACGAATTGCTGGGCGCGCCCGACACTGATTTCGTGCTGATGGACGAGCCGGGACAGGCGCCTGGCATCGGATGGCAGGGCAATGCCGTCGCGGCGCTGCTTGCCGGACCCTCGCTGCTGGCGCCGGAAATCCGGCTGGATCGCGGCCTCCTGGCGCTCGGGCAGGATGTGCAGAAGCAGGTGCTCACGCGTCTTGCCGCCTGGTTTGAGGCGCAGAAGGAAAGCATCTGCTGCCGCTCGTCAAAATGGCCGCCAGTGCCGCCGATCCCGCCGTGCCTGCCGTGGTGCGGGCGGTCTTTGCGCAATTGGCGGATGCTGGCGGGGTGATGGCGCGGACGGATCTGGACGCAGCGCTCAATCATCTCGACAAGGATCAGCGCCACCTGCTGCGCCGCGCAGGCATCGATATCGGCGTGCTCGACATTTATCATCCCGGCCTTTTGAAGCCGGGCGCTGCCCGATGGCGGTCGGCATTGCTGGCAGCACGCATCGCCAAGCCTTGCCTTCCGCTGCCCCTTCCCGGCCTGACGCTGATCCCGGCGGGTGAAAGGGCCGAGCAGATGGGCGCGCGCATCGCCGGTTTCCGGGGCTTCGATGCCCAGATGCTGCGGATCGACATGGCAGAGCGCATGGCGCGGGCGGCGCATGAAGCGATTGCGAAGGGCGAGGCCTTCACCGCACTTAGCCCCCAGATCGTATCGCTCGGCCTTAACGAGGCGTCGTTCCTGCAATTGATGCGCCTGGCCGGTTTCCGGCCGATCGAGCCAGCAACCGAAGGCGGCGCGAATTGGATGTTCCGCGGACGGCAAAAGGCTCGACCCGACCAGCAGCAGGGGCGTGGACCGAATCGGCGAGCGGCGCCTGCCCGCAGTGCCCCGTCCCGACCCGCTGCTGCCAACAACGGCGCGCCGGCCAGCGGCAATCATGCCTTTGCGGGCCTTGCGGAGTTGCTGGGCCGCAATGGCTGAGAGCGCTCCTGCCGGCAGTCATGGGCCGAGCCTGCGCATCGACAAATTTCTGTGGTTCGTGCGGCTCGCAAAAAGCCGGTCGATGGCGCAGAAGATGGCCGAGGATGGCCATATCCGGCTGAATGGCCGCCGCATCGAGCGCGCGCATTCACCGGTGCGCACGGGCGATCTGATCACATTTCCTCATCATCAAGGCGTGCGCGTCGTGCGCGTCGTGCAGTTGCCAGGTCGCCGGGGGCCAGCCCCGGAAGCACAAAGCTGCTATGAGGAACTGAAGCTAGGCGATTAGGCCCCCAACAATATCCTCATTGACCTTCCCGCGCGCGCGGCATAGCAGGGCCGCCGCTGTCGAAACCCCAATAGAGTGCTCATCCATGACCTATGTCGTGACCGACAACTGCATCCGCTGCAAATATATGGATTGCGTCGAGGTCTGCCCCGTTGATTGTTTCTACGAGGGTGAGAACATGCTGGTCATCAATCCTAGCGAGTGCATCGATTGCGGCGTGTGCGAACCGGAATGCCCTGCCGAAGCCATTTTGCCCGACACGGAAAATGGCCTGGAGAAGTGGCTGGAGCTCAACACGAAATTCTCCGCGGAGTGGCCCAACATCACCGTCAAGGGCGATGCGCCTGCCGACGCTGATGAAATGAAGGGCGTTGAAAACAAGCTGGAGAAGTTCTTCTCGCCCGAGCCTGGATCCGGCAGCTGATCAGGAGGCCGCGCCGATAGAATTGTCGACGCCCCCATGGCGGGATCGCCCCTCCTTCCAGCCGTAAAATATGGCTGTCGGGCAGCGCCAACTCACTAGCCCTAGCGTCTCGCCCCAGCACCCACTCCCCGATTTTGCGTCCGGGGGTGGCAATTTTGTTACGAATCTGCTAAAAGAGCGACAAGAGGCGGAAATGGTCGCATTCCGTCCTGGAGTATTTGCTCATGTCCTGACGGTGACGCCGTGAATCCCCCGGTTGCGCCTTATCTGCGCTTCTGTGACCCGGCGGTTGCTTGTCCCCGGTAGAATTAGAAAGGTTTCAAATGGCTGCCAAGGCGCTGTCCTTTGACGTTGGTGATTATGTCGTTTACCCCAAGCATGGCGTTGGCCGTGTCGTGGAGCTTCAGAAGGAGCAGATCGCGGGCATGGAACTGGAGCTTTACGTGCTCCGGTTCGAGAAGGAGCGCATGACGCTCCGCGTGCCGACGAACAAGGCCGAAGGCGTGGGCATGCGCAAGCTTTCGTCTAACAAGACGCTGGAAGAAGCGATCGAAACGCTGAAGGGCAAGCCCAAGGTCAAGCGCACCATGTGGTCGCGCCGCGCCCAGGAATATGAAGCGAAGATCAACTCGGGCGACCTGGTGTCGATCGCCGAAGTGACGCGCGACCTGTTTCGTGCCGACGATCAGCCCGAGCAGAGCTATTCCGAACGGCAGATTTTCGAAGCTGCATCCAGCCGCCTCGCTCGTGAGCTAGCCGCGATGGAAGAAACGGACGAGCCGAGCGCCCTCAAGAAGATCCTGCGCATCCTGAATGAAGCCGCCCCCAAATATGCGAAGGTGGAAGGCTGAGACGATATTCAACTGAGCCGACAACGGCAGGTTGATGGAAGTAGAAAGGGCGCTCCGGCCGGGGCGCCCTTTTTTTGTGACCGCTGAGTTTGGCATGATCCGGTTCAGCAGGTGATGTCACCTGCTTCGAAAGTGCAACAGCGCAAACACGCTGCTGTGCCTATTCGCCGTTCGCTGCGTCCTTTGCCGCGCTGCCCACGTCGCTCGCGGCCTGGCCGACCTGCGTTGCCGCGCTTTCGACGGCGCTGTCCTTGCGCGTCTCGCTGCTGATCAGGAAAAAGGCGGCAATCGCCACCACGACTACCAACAGCAACACCGCGATCGCCGTGCCGCCGCTGCGCCGTTCAACTACCGTCGTCGTCGTCGCTGGACGCTCCTGATAATCGGCCATGAATATCCTCCTCATCGTTACGCCACCCGCACGGACAATGCGCGATGGCAGATGCGGTTCCTGCACGACTTTGTGCAAGCGCATTGCACCTTCGCCGGATAAGAGGACAAGAATAGCCGCTCAGGACAGGATCGAGCCGAAGGCTATCGGGCGTTCGAACGCGCCGGGCCAGGATGCTTACAGCGGGACGAACGCGCCTTTTGCCCTGTCCTTGACCACCTGGTCCGCCCGGAATACCGATCCACTCATGCTGATGTAGATACCCGGCTCAGCGAGCTGGACGGTCGCGAAGGCCATGCCGAGGTTGAAACTCGCGTCGCTTTCACCGAAACGAGCCGGGGCAAGAGCCCCTACAAGCACGATCGTCTTGCCTGCTATTCCCTCAAGCTTCCTGGCGGTGTCCGTCATGGTATCCGTGCCATGGGTGATGATGACATAGCTTTCCGGCGCGGAAAGAACCCACTCGCGGATATGAGCCCGGTCTGCCTCATCCAGTTCCAGGCTGTCCTTGCGCGTGACCTCTTCAATGCGAAAGGGACGCTTCACGCCGCCGATTTGCAGCAGCTTGGCGACGACGCTTTCGCCAACTTTATAGTCCGACAAGGCGTCGAAATAGATTTTGTCGATGGTCCCGCCGGTGGTCAGAAGCAGGATTGGCGTATCGGCAGGCAACATCGCGAACTCCAATTTTCCGCAGACATAGGCACAGCCAAGTTGGGCGCCTCAGACTGGCGTCGGATGCGCGGATCAGCGCGTGCGGGCGATTTCCTCACCCCGATCGCGCGCCGCCGTCAGCGTATCGATGAGAAGGTTGAGCAGCCGGTCGTCTGCGTCAAGCACGTTCAACCCCTCTCGCGTCATGCCGCCAGGACTCGCCACGCGGTCAGCCAGTATCGCCGGGCTTTCGCCCGCCTGAGCAGCGAGGCTGGCCGAACCCTGGACAGTGGCGAGCGCCATCCGCGCTGCCTGCTCGGCCGGAAGCCCGATAGCTTCTCCGGCGCGCGCAAAGGCATCGATGAACCGGAACAGGAAGGCAGGTCCACAGCCTGACAGGGCCGTCAGCGCATTGAACTGCCCTTCGTCTTCGATCCACTCGGCCGCGCCCAATGGCGTCATAATCGCGTCCACGGCGGATCGCCCGGCTGGCGAAACATCGCCGTCGGCATACAGCCCGGTAACACCCTGCCCCAAGGCCACGGGCAGGTTGGGCATCGCCCGAATGACGTCCTGAACCGCTGGAAAACGTTGCCGCAGATCAGCGATCGGCGTTCCGGCCAATATGGAAACGATGCGCGTATCGGACGTGCAAAGCGGCGCAAGCGACACCGCCACCTCATCCAATTGGTACGGCTTCATGCCCAATATGATCGTCGCCTGTGCTGGCAAGGATGCGGGATAGCTCGTCATCACCTGCACACCGTCCGCGACAGCACGGCCGCTAGGGCGGAATACGGTCACGCGCGCCGAATCAAGCCCGCATGCCAGCCAGCGGGCGAGCATTTGCCCAGCCATATTGCCGCAGCCGACCATGAACAGGTGCGCGGGCCAAGCTTGCGTCATGAACGGTCCTCAGGCTTCGCCGCGTGTTTCGATCAGGCTGGCGGAGATCGCCTCGCTCGGGCTCTTACCGCCCCACAGGACGAACTGGAACACGGGGTAAAAACGCTCACATTCGTCAATGGCCGTTTCGACCAGCAGTTGTGCCTGGTCGAGGGTCAGCACGCCCCCCGCACCCAACAAGGCACCGTGGCGGAACAAGATGATGCCGCTCGACGACCACAGCTCGAAATGGCCGAGCCACAGCTGTTCGTTGATGAGGCCCAGGGTTTCATAGATCGAAGCGCGCTTTTCATCCGTCACGCGGATGTCGGGCAGGGCCAGCAGCTGCAGCACCTGATCCTCGTCACGCCAGATGCCGCGCAGCTCATATTGCGCCCAACTACCCTGGGTGCTCGCGACGATCTCATCCTCGCCCACCTGATCGAAACTCCACCCATTCGCTTCGAAATAGGCGGCCAGCATGTCGATCGGCGCGGCTTCCTGGCCGCCATTTTCAAATTCGTCGCTGTCCATCATAGGCAGGCCATAGAGCATTTCCCGGCGGCAAGGAAACCACCGACTAACGGAAACGCGTCAAAAGAGGCGATCGTTGCCTAAATCCGACAGACAAGCGGCGAAGCTTGCCTATTCCGCGTCGCCCGGTTTGGCCTTGGGGGAACCAACAGTCTTGGTGACCGGCTCAGCCGATCGCCCTTCCAGAGCATCGATCCGCGCCTTGAGCAGTTCGACCTCTTCACGAGCGGCGGCGGCGAGCGCCTTCACGGCATCGAACTCGTCCCGGGTGACGAAATCCATGCCGCCAATCCATTCCTTCGCCTTTTCGCGCGCGTTGGTTTCAAATTCGCGGCTCATGCCAGCGACTGTTCCCGCGGCGCCGTTCACCAGCTTGGCGAGGTCGTCGAAAAAGCGGTTTTCGCTCTGCATGATCTGAATGTCCTTGTTTGCCGACGCGGTGCTGCGTCACGAAATCATATCTGGGTCTTGAGCGCCGGTGCGACAAGGGTTTCGGCCCCGGGGTTCAAGCGGCCGATCTCATAATTCAGCGCCGAGGCAAAGGCCAGCCACGCCACATAAGGCAGCAACAACAATCCCGCGACGCGCCGGATGCGCCAGAATAGCCATGCTGTCACCGCGACCAGAACGAAAAGCACGACGATCAGCGCCAGCGCATTGTCGACCTGATGCGCACGGAAGAAGAGCGGCGACCAGATAAGGTTCAGAGCGAGCTGGATCAGGAAAAAGCTGATCGCTGCTGCCCTGCCCCTCGCGCCCCTGGCATGGAGGACGATGGCAAGGGCCAGCCCCATCAGGATGTAGAGTATGGTCCAGGCAACGCCGAACGCCCAGCCCGGCGGCATGAAGCTTGGTTTCACCAGCGCGTCGAACCAGCGGTTGCCGTAGCCGCTATTGGCGATCTTGCCCGACAGGAAGCCAAGAAAAACGATAGCCGGGACAGTGAACAGTGCCCAGCGCAGATAGGCCAGGCGTAGTTGACCCGGGGACGCGATTTCGTTCATCGGCGGCGCAGCTCCACTCATCGTCTTTTGCGGCCGCCAGCGAATCCTTTGAAAATGCTGTCAAGCCATATGGCGATGGTTTGCGGTGAATCACTTCATCCCGCAACCCGTGAATGACGGCCGGGTTTCAGCGCCTGTCACAAAATCAAACGCTCAGCTCACGATCATCACTCCGCTGCGCGCAGATCAGAAACTCGACATTGCCCTGTGGACCGGTGATCGGGCTGGCCGTCACGCCCAGCACGCTCCATCCCTTCGACACCAGCCAATCATGCACTTCGTCGCAGACACGCGCATGGATGGCAGGGTCGCGGACAACGCCCCCCTTGCCGACTTCTTCCCGTCCTGCCTCGAATTGCGGCTTGATGAGGGCGACAAGATGCGCGCCGGGACGCGCGAAACCGAGTGGCCTTTCCAGCACCTTGGCGAGCGAGATGAAGCTCGCGTCGCACACGATGATGTCGATGGGCTCCGGGATATGATCAGCGGTGAGGATGCGAGCGCTGGTCTGTTCATGCACGATGACGCGCGGGTCCGACCTTAGCTTCCAGGCAAGCTGGTTCGTGCCGCTGTCCACCGCATAGACGCGCGCCGCCCCTTTTGTCAGCAGCACGTCCGTGAAACCACCCGTCGAGCTGCCAACGTCGATCGCTACCATGTCGCTCACGTCCAGCGCGAAATGCTCGATGGCATGGGCGAGCTTGATGCCGCCGCGCGACACCCAGGGATGATCACGACCCTTCACCTCCAGCGCGGCGTCCTGCGCGATCTGCTGGCCAGCCTTTTCGATCTTCCGGTCGCCCAGGAAGACGAGGCCCGCAAGAATGAGCGCCTGCGCACGCGCCCGGCTTTCCGCCAGGCCACGATCGACCAGCAATTGGTCGGCTCGCACCTTCGCCATCAGCGCACCAGCCCTGTCAAGGTCGATACGGTGAGCAGTTGCGGCAGGGTTTGGCCCTGCTGGCCCGGCGCATACCAGAGATAGAGGGGCACGCCCGACCGGCCCTGCCCCTCCAGGAAGCGCGTGATTGCGGGATCGGCATTGGTCCAGTCGCCCACCATCACCGTCACGCCCGCCTTGTTGAAAGCCTCCCGCGTATCGTAACGGTCGATCGCCGCTGCCTCATTGGCCTTGCAGGTCAAACACCAGTCGGCGGTGAAGTAGAGAAACACCGGCTTGTTCGCGGCACGCAGGCTCGCAAGGCGCGCTTCATCGAATGCGATGCTGCCGTTCGCCGCCCGGACGATGCCATCTGCGCGCGCGGGCAAGGCCATGGCACCTGCGCCCAGCAGCAGCAGCGCTGCGCCTGCGACCGCCAGCCCCCCGCGCTTGCCCTTGTGCTGGCGCTCACCCAGCCACCATAGCAGCAACGCCAGCAGCAACGCTGTGCCGAGCCCGATCGTCATGGCGAGCACGCCCCGCTGCTGCCCGAGCAGCCAGGCCAGCCCCAACGCAGTCACGAACATCGGGATCGACAGCACCCTCTGGAAGGTCCGCATCCAGGGACCGGGGCGCGGCAGGCGTTCCCGCAAGGCCGGTACATAAGCGAGCAGCAGGAAGGGGAGCGCGAGCCCAAGCCCCAGCCCTGCGAAAACCGCGAGCGCCGCCGCCAGAGGCAACACCAGCGCCGCGCCCATCGCAACGCCCATGAAAGGGCCCGTGCATGGCGTGGCCACGAAAGCGACCAGCGCGCCGGTCCAGAATGACCCGGCGACACCCCCCTTGCCCGCCAGCTTATCCCCGCCGCCAAAAGCACTCAGTTCAAACAGCCCGGCAAGGTTGAACGCCACCGCCGTGACGAGCAGCAACAGCAGCAATATGATGCGCGGGTCCTGCAACTGGAATGCCCAGCCCGCCGCCACGCCCGCCGCCCGGATCGCGAGCAACAGCCCCCCGAGCGCCATGCAGGTGAGGATGACGCCCGCGACATAAGCGAGCGCTTCCCGCCGAACCGCCCCCTCGTCGCCGCCAGCGCGGGCCAGCTTCAGCGCCTTCAGCCCCAGGATGGGGAATACGCAGGGCATGATGTTGAGCAGAAGCCCGCCCAATATCGCTCCGCCCAGCGCCAGCATGATTGTGGACAACGGGCCGGAGTCTGGCTTGGCTACCTGCCCCGGCCGCGCGGTAAGCAGGAAGCCCGTGTGATCGCCGGTCCGCAGAACTGCCTCGACCGCGCCGTCCTTCACGCCCTGACCCGCTTCGGTTTCAATCAGCAGGCGATCGCCCTGTCGCTGAACCGATTGCGGCGCGGCATAGCGGGCAAGGCCGTCCGTCAGCGGGAAAAGATGGACATCGGCCGCCCTCGCTTCCCGAGGAAAGGGAATGGACACCCGCAACTTGCCATCTGCGACAGCATAGACCGCCTCACTTCCCAGCGGGCGTGGCAGGCGCGCGCGCCATGTATCGAATTGTGCCTGGGCTGGACGCGATACAGACCCGTCGCCTGCGATCAGGTCTAGGGCAATGTCGGCGCTTTCGGGCACACATATCTTGTCCGTGCAGGCCAGCCACTCCGCCTTGCCACGGATTGGCAGTCGCGTGCCCTTTGCCACCTCCGGCGCGACACGCAACGGCGCTAGAAGTGCATAGGGGCCTTCATAAACATGATTCATGAGGCCGGAAATCAGCAAGGTTTCGGGCACGGGGTAACGGAGCGCGCCAATGCTCACGCCCTTCGGCAGCGACCATTTTACCGTCATGCCCAGGCCCGCGTCGCCCGGATTTTGCCAATAGCCATGCCAGCCAGCTTCGGGCGTCATGGCAAAGGCTATCGTGCTCGCCGATCCGGGCGCAGGCGCGGGGCTTTCGGACAGGAGTTGCAGGGCGATGTGCGGCCTGCCCGATCCGAATGCGCCTTGGGCGCTGGCGACCGGCGCAACAAGCAGCGCCAGCGTCATCAAGAGGACATGGAAAATCCGCATCGGGCCTCTGTTCGCGTAGATCGTAGCGGGCTAAGTCCGCGGGGTTGCGCCGTCAAGGCGACAGAAGGGATTAGAAAAGATGTTCAGGAAAGTGCTGCCTACCCTCCTGCTGCTAGCGCCTCTGCCCGCACTGGCGCAACCGGCAGCGCCGACGGGTTCCGGCACGCCGCCCCGCCTGATCGTCGCCATCTCCGTCGACCAGCTTTCCGGCGACCTCTTCAGCCAATATCGGCCCCATTATTCGGGCGGCCTGAAGCGGCTGAGCGGAGGGGCTGTATTCCCGCGCGGCTACCAAAGCCATGCCGCGACCGAAACCTGTCCCGGGCACAGCACCATCCTGACGGGCAGCCGCCCTGCGCGCACCGGCGTCATTGCCAATAGCTGGATCGACCAAAGGGCGAACCGGACCGACAAGACGATCTATTGCGCGGAGGATGAAAGCCAGCCGGGCAGCAGCAGCTCAAACTATGTCGCCTCCCCCGTCCATCTGCGCGTACCCACGCTTGGCGAGCGCATGAAGGCGGCCAATCCGGCGACCCGCAGCGTCTCCATCGCAGGCAAGGATCGCGCCGCCATCATGATGGCCGGCGCAAAGGCGGACCAGGTCTGGTGGCTCAGTCCGAAGGGGTATGTCAGCTATCGCGATGCGCCCACGCCGCCCCTGGTCGCGCGGGTCAATGAGATATTCCAGCAGCGGCTGGCTCAGCCGAATGCGGGGTTCGAACTGCCTCCCCAATGCGCGGCGAAGGACTTCCCGGTGCAGGTGGGACCAGGCCGTACGGTGGGCACGGGGCGTTTCGAAAGGCCCGGCGGCCGCTATGATGCGTTCCGCGCGTCGCCTGAACAGGACGCGATGACACTGGCCTTCGCGGCGGCCGCCATCGAGACTATGGGCCTGGGCAAGCAGGCCCAGACCGACATCATTTCCATCGGGCTTTCGGCGATGGATATCATCGGTCATGCCTACGGCACGGAAGGAACGGAAAGCTGCATCCAGGTCGATCGGGTGGACCGCGAACTGGGCGCCTTTTTCGATCGGCTCGACCAGCAGGGTCTGGACTATGTCGTGGTCCTGACGGCGGATCATGGCGGCCATGACCTCCCCGAACGCCATCAGCAAAACGCCATGCCGATGGAGCAGCGTGTCGACCCGGCTTTATTGCCCAGTGCGCTTGCGAAGGCCGTCGCCGCTCGCACTGGAATGGACGCAAAAGGGCTGATCCTGGGCGATGGGCCTTCTGGCGATCTTTATTTCAACCGCGCTCTGACGCCCGCCCAGCGTGGCAAGGTGGAAGCAGCGACGCTCGCACTGCTTCGCGCGCATCCCCAGGTTGAAACGGTGTTCACGAAGGCGCAGCTTGCAGCAACGCCCTCGCCTTCAGGACCGCCGGAAAGCTGGAGCCTGATCCAGGAAGCACGAGCCAGCTTCGACCCTGAACGTTCGGGCGACCTTCTTCTGCTGCTGAAGCCCCGGATCACGCCGATCACCAATCCTGCGCGCGGCTCGGTGGCCACGCATGGCTCTCCCTGGGACACGGATCGCCGCGTGCCTATCCTGTTCTGGCGCAAGGGGATGCGCCATTTCGAACAGCCGCTGGGGGTTGAAACGGCTGACATCATGCCGACGCTCGCCGCGCTGATCGGCTTGTCCGTGCCCCGGAGCGAGATTGACGGCCGTTGTCTGGACCTGATCGCCGGGCCAGAGGATAGCTGCCCCGCCGAATAGGTCAGATATTCTCCGCGAACCCGTCCCGCTCCGCGTCCATCAAAGCATGGACGCGGTGCGGCGCGGAGACTTCGACCCGGCTGGTCACTTCATATTGCGCTTTCGCCTGGCGGACATTGCTGTTCGCGGGCACGCTGTCGGTCAGCCAGACATTGCCGCCAATGACGGAGCGGCTGCCGACGATGATGCGGCCCAAGATCGTCGCGCCCGCATAAATCACCACATCGTCCTCGATGATCGGGTGCCGGGGCAACGCCTTGGCAAGCGCGCCTCTCTCATCAGCAGGAAAGCTGCGCGCGCCAAGTGTCACGCCTTGATAGAGCCGAACCCGGTCGCCCACGATCGCCGTTTCGCCGATTACCACGCCCGTCCCATGATCGATGAAGAAACTGCGGCCTATCGTCGCGCCGGGGTGAATGTCGATGCCCGTGCGGGAATGAGCGATTTCCGAGATGATGCGCGCCACAAGAGGCGCACCGAGATCGTAAAGGCGATGCGCGAGCCGGTGATGGATGATGGCCAACATCGATGGGTAGCAGATCAGCACCTCGTCAACGCTGCGCGCCGCGGGATCTCCCATGAACGCCGCTTCCACGTCCGTATCCAACAGTTCGCGCAGGCCCGGCAGGCTTTGCGCGAAATTGCCGATGATCTGTGACGCTTCACGATCAACCTCGGCCGCCGGGCTGCCATGCATGGCGTAAAGCAACTCCAGGCGAATCTGGCCGTAGAGGCGGCTGAGCGCCGTTTGCAACGTCTGCGCCACAAAGGCATCTTCATTATGGGCGCGAACGAAGCTGGGCCCCAGGCGCAGAGGGAACAGCGCGCCGCAGAGCGAACTCATGATCTTGGCGAGATTGGCGCGCGAGGGAAAACCTTCTGCGCCATATTCCGCATGATGCTGCTGCGCATCCCGCCAGCGGGTGCGTGCCATGCCAAGATCGCTTACGAGCCGGTCGAGGTCCCAATAACCTTCCAGCACCGGATCTTCTTCACCTTCTGCCGTCATATGCGCCTCATGTTCCACAAGAGGTGGCATAAACCGCGATCCGTCTGTTCAGTAAACGAGTTTTGTTTGCAGCCCCGAAGCTTCTCTTTTCGCCGGGGGGCGCCGAGCGTTTCAGCGGGCGGGAGCTGTTTGCACCAGCGGCAGGCGGATTTCCGCGCTCAACCCGCCCGTTGGCCGGTTAGACAGGATGAGGTCGCCATTTTCCTGCTCGACCGCCTTCGCGACGATCGCCAGGCCCAGGCCCAGGCCCCTGGTGTTACGCCCCCGCGCCTCGTCCAGCCTCACAAAGGGCTTCAGCACCTCTTCCATTTTTTCTTCCGGAATGCCGGGGCCATCGTCTTCCACCCGGATCAGCACCATGTCGGCACGGCGTTCAACGGTCACATAGGCCCGCTGCCCGTAATGAAGTGCATTTTCAACCAGGTTCATGACCGCGCGCCGTAGATTAAGCGGGCGGGCATTCATCTCCAGATGATCCGGCCCTTCATAACTGACGTCGGCATCCTGATCCTGAAAAGCGTCGACCACCGTCGCCACGGTCACCGCTACATCGGCCCGAACTGGAATCTCGCCATTCTTCTCTCCGCCAAGGAAAGCGAGCAGGGATTCAATCATCGCGCCCATTTCCGCCAGATCCTGGGCCATTGCGTCGCGTGCTTTCTCGTCACGGATAGCTTCCAGACGCAACTGAAGGCGGGACAGCGGTGTGCGCAGATCATGTCCGACCGCCGCCAATGTCTCCGTCCGTTCGGTGATCAGACGGTGGATGCGCTTCTGCATGGTATTGAATGCGCGGATCAGGTCCCGCACGTCGCTGGGTCCCCCCTCCGCCACGACGACCTCGTCGCTCAGACCGATATGCTCCGTCGCCTTGGTAAGGTCCTTGAGCGGCGCGAGCGTTCGCCGAATCATCATCGCCCCAATCACCATCAGCGCCGCGAGTGGGATAAGCGCAAGGCCCATCCTCCCGATCGTGAAGGTCCACTGGCCACCGGTGTGGCGCATGCCGAAGTAGAGCCAGCTGCCATCAGGCAGCTGCAAGCCGCCATTGATTTGCGACATCCGCCCGGGCGAAGCCAGGCGCAGCCACAGGCTGGACTGTTCAAGGCTGGGTTCCCAGGTGACGATCTGGCGCCGCATGCGCTCCAGTTCAGGTGCGAGTGCGGGCGGCGGCGGGGATGCGGGCGTCCAGTGCACATCATAGCGGTCGGTGGTCAACTGGATGGCCATGGCATGCCGCTTGCCCGGCGGCTGCTCCGTCACCAGCTTGCGCGCAATCACCAGATGCTCGGCCAGCCGCCGGGCTTCGTCATCCTGCAGCGACAGGTGACCCACGCGCTCGTAAATCAGCGTTCCAACGGCGAATTCGAGCGTCAGCGCCAGCAGCAAAATGGCCAGAAGCCGTCCAACCAGGCCTACCGACCGGCTCACGCGCAGCCTCAAGCCCTGCTGACTTCCGCGTTGAACATATAGCCCACGCCCCGCACAGTGGTGATCGGCGCTGCCGCCCCTTCGGTTGACAGCTTGCGCCGCAGGCGGCTGACGAGCACATCGATGCTTCGATCGGAACTGTCGCCCATGCGGGTGCGCGACAATTCGATCAGCCGTTCGCGCGCGATGACGCGCTGCGGGTGGCTGAGAAAGGATCCGAGCAGGTCGAATTCGGCGCCGGTCAGGTCCACGATCCCGCCAGTGGGGGAACGCAGCTCGCGGCGCGGGAAGTTGACGACCCAGCCGTCGAACCGCGCTTCATTTTCCCGGAGTTCGTCGGGGCCGCGCTCTACGCCGACCCGACGCAGGATCGCCCTGATCCGCGCGATCAGTTCGCGGGTGCCGAACGGCTTGGGCAGATAATCGTCCGCGCCCAGCTCCAGCCCGACGATGCGATCGGTTTCGCTGCCCTTGGCGCTGATGAAGATGATGGGAACGTCGCTTTTGCGGCGGATCTGGCGGCAAAGGTCGATCCCGTTGGTGCCGGGCAGCATGACGTCCAGCACGACCAGATCAACCGGCCCGGCGTCAAAGGCGACCCACATTTCGGGCCCCGAAGAGGCAGGGCGCACCTGATAGCCATGTTCCTGAAGCGCCCGCGCGGTCAGCGTGCGCAGCGGCGGGTCGTCCTCGACAAGTATGATCGTGGGAGCGGTCATGCCGGATATGTTGCGCAACGAGAACGGCTCATACCGTTCGGGATAGAGAGCGCTGCCAAAGGGGTCAACCGGTGCTTTATCCAGAAACCCTTGGAAACAGGTTCAGCAATATTTTGTCATGGCAGGGACATTCTTCCCCGGACATCATGCAGATTATCATGCCGGGCCCGCATGTGAGGGCCCGGCATGCTTCCGTCAGAAGGCGGCCGTAAGGGAGAAGACCACTTGGCTGCGGGCGATCGACTTGCCGAAATTGTCGCCGTCCTGAACCATGAAGTTCGGACGGATGTAGTTTTCTTCCGAACGCTTGATGTCGGTATCGACATAAGCAACGCCCAGCGTCAGCGGGGTGCCGGGGATCGCGAGGTCAGCGCCGATCAGCCAGTCGAGATACTTGCCCGTAGGCGCGATCGACGTGCCGTTCGGGCCTAGGCCGGGGTTGCCGTCCGAATAGCCCAGATGCGCCTTCAGCGTGAGCGGGGTTTCGGGGATGGAACCGCTGATATCGCCCCAGATGTAGAGATTGTCTTCCTTGTCACCCGGATTTGCGACCGTGCAGGCCGCGTCGCTGCACCAGTTGCCCAGAGCCTGCTGCTTGGGCGCATAGGCAACGCCGAGCAGACCCTTGACCGGACCAAGCTGGCTGGAAAGCTTCACATAGGGCTCGGCGAAGTCGGTCTTGTCCGCGCCCGCCGGATACATGTACCAGGTAAGGCCAACGTCCAGCGTCGCGCCGCCGAGCGGAATGGCGTAGCCCGCGAACAGATCGAGTTCCATGTTGGCGCCGCCGAACTGGCCCCAGCCAGCAAGGTTCGAAGCCCAGGTGCCGACATAAGCGCCGCTTTCGTGCGTGGCGGTAATGCCGCCCTGAATGGCCATGCCC
>JAEZCS010000052.1 GCA_023433445.1 Pseudomonadota bacterium
ACGGCCAATATGAATGGGTGGCCAAGATGCCCAACCGCCGCGGATCATGGCCTGCATTCTGGCTCATCTCCACCAGCGGGTGGCCGCCTGAGATCGATATTTATGAAGGCTTCGGCTATCAAAGCTACTGGGATTTCGACCGGCACATCGGCCAGACCATCCACGGCGGCAACAGCGGCGTGCGCAGCTTCCAGCGGGGCGTCGTGATCCAGACCGAGCAGGCCTATGGCCTGAAGGGCTTTTCCCAAGGTTTCCACAGCTTCGCGGTCGACATCCAGCGCGACTATATCACCTGGTTCGTGGACGGGGTCGAAACCTATCAGTCGGTCAATCCCTTTCGGGGGCACCGCTGGTATCCGATCATGAACGTCGCGGTGAAGACGAGTGGAGCCTATGATGATGGCTCGGGCGACATGATCATCAAGAGCCTGCGCATCTACAGCGCGCCATAATGGCTGTGGGCGCCGCCCGACAGGGCATAGAGGCGCCCCCAGCATTTCACCCACTGCCCGGCAACGTCCACACGGCGCGCGCCGGGCAGGATGAGCCCTGCAAGGCCGACGGTGCGCAAGGCCAGAATTCCGAGCGTCCGAGCAAGCAGCCCGCACTGAGCAGCGCGCCCCGGCCGCCGCTTTCGCCGCGCCAGCGTCTCGGTAAAGCCGATCCGCCACATCCGCTTGAGCACCCAGTTCAGCTTCGCCCGGTCAGGCGGAACCCACTCGCTGACGCGCGCATCGGGCGCCCAGGCAAACCGCGCGCCCGCTTCCCGCAACCGCGCCAGGAAATCCAGGTCCTCGCCCCCGCTGCGATTGAAGCGGGGATCGAACCATGGTCGCGCCACCGTCTCCAGCGCCCTGCGGCTCACCAACAGGTTATTGCTTGCCCACAGCATCCCGGTCGCGCCCCAGGCGCGCTGTTCCGGCCTGAACACCAGCGTCTGCCCGGCCCACCGCGGGGGCTTTCCCGTAAAGTGAAAGTCGACAGGCCCGGCGACCACATCGGCTCCCACCTGCGCCTGGCAGGTGAGCAGGGCGTCCAGCCAACCCGGCTGCGGCCACTCGTCATCGTCGATCATGGCGATGAATCGCATGGCAGGATCGGCCATCGCCGTTTCGCATATCGCGTTGCGGACGGAGCAGAGTCCAGGCTCCGTCACCCGCAGCAGACTAAGGGGAAGGGGGTAATCGCTCGCCTGCAAAGCCTCCACCACGGCAGCGCCCTCGGCCGCTTGCCCGTCATTGTCAGCGACCAGCACCATGACGTCCTGCCGCTGCACCACCCGCGCCAGTGTCTCCAGCAAGTGCCGCAATTCGGTCGGTCGCCGGAATGTGGGGATGGCGATCCAGATTGGCTTGCCCATCATGGCGCCGCCGGTTCCATTATCGTTGGACGTTGTGGACGTCCCTTTTGCAGCCACTTGATCAACTGATGCCCGCGCACTTCGATCAGCAGATAGCTGACCCAGCAGATCAGCCAGGTTACGATCAGCATGCCCAGCACGAACAGCCAATCCATCCCGACGATCCCGTGCCGCTGCGCCACGCCCATCACCCGCGCCGCGACGTCACGCACCAAGGGATGCCAAAGATAGATCGAGTAGCTGATGAGGCCGAGGTGAAAACTCAGCCGGTTGGCCATCACCGCCTGTGCCGCCGGTCCGTCATAGTAGCAGCTCAGCACCAGCGCGGGCATCAGGCACACGACCAGCACATCGGCGCCCGGCAACAGCAGCGCCAGCGCGATCAGCCCGCACACCGCCGCAAAACCACCCCTGCGGTTGATCACAGCCTTGCACAGGGGATGGTGAGCCACCCGATATGTCAGCACGCCCAGCGCAAAGCCCGCAATGCAGCGCAGCAGCGTCAACACGCTGTCGCTGTCATTCACATCCAGCGGTCCACTGGAACCAAGGCCCGACGATGCCACAAACAACAGCACCCCGATACAAAGCGCCGCCTGCGCCCACGCCAAGCGCGAAAAGGCCAAGATCGCTATCAGGGGATAGATCAGATAGGCGGCGATCTCCGTACTGACCGACCAGCTATTGCCGGCAATCGGCTCCGTCCCCCAACCCCAGCTTTGCACCATGAACAGGTTGCTGATCACGTTCGCGGCGTCCAGGTCTATCGATTGGTTGCCTGAGACGTTGAGCAGGATGCGGAGGCCGAATACCAATGTCACGATCAGGTGCAGCGGCCAGACCCGAGCCATGCGATTGATGAGGAAATCCACATAGCTTGCCCGGCTCAGGTGCGTCACTACCCGGCCATGATAGCCATAGGAAATGACGAAGCCGCTCAGGATGAAGAACAGATCGACGGCCAGATATGCCCGCGAGAACAAGGGAATCGCGAACTGCGAAAAGGCTGGCTGATGCGGAATATGATAGAGCAGGACGGAAACCGCCGCGACCCCGCGCAGCCCTGTCAGGGAAGCGACCCTCATGCCCGATTCCTCCTGTCGGCAGGTGGCGCCGCATCGAATGCGCCTGCGATCGCGTCCCAGAATGGCTTGCGCCCCATTTTGCCGTCCAAGGGCAGGCCGCGGGATAATTGGCCGTCCGGCCACATATATTCGGGATAGGCGGACAGCCATGAATATCGATCGGAAATGCCCCAGCAGAGCACCGATTGCACGGCCGGGTTGTCCAGCGCCACGTCCAGAAACGCTTTGCCGAACGCAGCGACCTCGCGGTCTCGTTTTTCCGGATTGGGCGGGCCGCCGCGATCGGCGATGTCCAGTTCCGTGATGGCGAGCTTCAGCCCGTATCCGCTCAGCGTGTCAAGAAAATCGGCAAATTGCCGTTGCTTGAACGGCTCCTTATAGGGCTTCAAATGTCCCTGGATTCCGACCGCGTCTATCGGCACGCCTCGGCCCAGCAAGCGATCCAGCAGCTTCAGCATCGCGGTCCGCCGCCTCTCGCAACGGGGTGAGTCGTGTTCCAGTCCGAAGTCGGTCAGGAACAGCGTGGCGTCGCCGTCGACTTCCCGGGCACGATGGAAGGCCAGGTCGATATACTCTTCGCCCATGGCCTTCATCCAAGGATTCTCCACGCGCATCCCGTCTGCGCGGCCTTGGTTGGGCTCAAGCGTTTCGTTGACCACGTCCCATTCGGTGATGCGGCCCGCATAGCGGCGCATGGCGACGTCGATATAGCTCGTCATCAAACGCCGCTGTTCTGCTTTGCTGGCCCGTTCCATGGCCGGTTCCAGCCATGTGGGGTTTGCCGTGTACCAGACCAGCGTGTGCCCTCGCGCCCGCATCCCATGTTGCTGTGCGAAATCGATGATCTCGTCCGCGCCCTTGAAATCATATTTGCCGGGCTTGGGCTCAGCGGTTTTCCGCTTCAGCTCAAATTCCTGCACCAACATGTTGCATTCCCGCGCTGTCGCCAAGCGGTAGGCCCGGTCCTCGCGCAGCAGCCGCGATTTCACCGCCGCGCCGAAATAGCGGCCGGATCGGCTCGCATGATCGGCCAGCCCTTCGCGCGACACAGCACGCGCGGCGCCGGGCGGTACTGGAGAGCAGGCGGCCAACGTCGCTGCACCCGTCAGGAATTCGCGACGCATCACAGGCTCTGCCTCCGTCCAGTGATGATGCGCGAAATGTCGATCCAGCGGTCGCAAAGGCCCCGATATACGCCATCGGGCAGGACGATCTGCATCAGCACCGCGCCCGCGAGACGTGGACCATAGGCGCCATGCAGCAGCGCCGTCAGATAATAGCGGATGGCACGCAGCCGCTCGGTCGGCCAGATACTCTTGGCGGCATGCCAGCCCATATAGCCGGAAAAGGCGCGTGTGGAGATGTAGGGGCGCAGGTCGGCGAGCCACGCCAGGCTACCCACATTGCCGCGCACCTGTGACAGCCGGTCTTCCGCCTGCCTGTCGGTCCAGATGGTGCCGGGTCGGCTCGCCATCACGAAAATTGCCCCTGCGAGCGACAGGCGCAACGCGAAATCGGTATCATCGCCAAATTTCACATCTTCGCGATACCGTACCTTCTCCGCCAGCGATCGGCTGAGCGCCACGCTGCTCGTCTGGATAAAGCCCCGATCACACATCAGATATCGATCGACAGGCTCATTGCGCTGTATCGCGCGCGGGGGCTTCAGGAAATTGCGCCCACCGCCGCGGTCGGCGAGCACCTGTCCATAGGCGACGATATTATCATTCTCCTCCAGCAGCGGCAGCAGGTCAGCCAGATGATGGGGCAGGAAACGGTCGTCGCAATCCAGGAATGCAATATACCGCCCTCGCGCATGATCGATGCCCGCGTTGCGCGCTGCCGACGCCCCCCGGTTCTGTTGGACAATGATGGTCAGGCGCGGGTCGTTGATGGCCTGCAACGCCAACTCGGTGCCGTCCGTCGACCCATCGATGACGACGATCACTTCGATGACCGCGATGGTCTGTTCCAGCGCGGACAGCACTGCGGCCACGACCGCATCGCGCCGCTGATAGGTGGGGATGACGACCGAAAAGATCGGTTCCGCGACAGCAGCCTGCAGCTGCGAGGGCGATTGCCACGCAGTCATCACGACCGTGCCTCGCCATGGGCCGGTTCGCCCTTGCCGAAGCGCAGTACGAAGCGGTTTACAAGCGACCGGTAGAGCGGCTTTGGAAGGAAGGATCGCAGCAATTGCCGCGCGACCACTCTTGGCGGCACGCCGCCGGCAAACAGGCCGACCACCAGGTCACGGAGCGCGGCGAGGGGGCGGACCGGTGCCATATGATAAGCGAGCACGGTCGCCCGATAGCCTCGCCTCGCCCGGTCAGTCAGCATGTGTCCGCAGCGATCCAGCCAATCGAGCGAGGTTTCGTATCCCCGGACATAGGATGTGCGGCCCGCTTCCGTCGCATCGAGCCACACCGTCAGCGGCTCCTCGACCATCTTGAACCGCGCGCCCGCACCCTGCAAACGGACGCAGAAGTCGAGATCCTGTCCTTTCTTCAGCGCTGGATCGAACAGCACTCTGCGGGCCATCTCGCTTGGCACCACCATGGTCGATGTTTGCATGAACTGGTTGGCGCAGAACAGATATTCACCGACATCCTCGTCGTCCCGGATGCCCCGATCGGGCCTGATCCAGTAACGGTCGACGCCCCGGTCTACTTTCATCCGCGAATAGAGGACCGTCCGGCCATCATCATTTTTCAGCGCGCGGGCCATGATGGAAAGCTTTCCCGGCAGGAAAAGGTCGTCGGAATCGAGGAACGCGATGTAACGCCCTCGCGCCGCTTCGATCCCATTGTTGCGCGCCGCGCCACCTCCGGCGTTGTCCTGCCTGATATAGCGTACCCGCTTGTCGCCGACGGCTTCGATGGCAGGGCGGGGATTGTCTCGCGATCCATCGTCGATCACGACGATCTCGAAATCCTGCCAGTCCTGCGCGAGTACGGACTGGATTGTGTCACCAACTATCGCTGCCCGGTTGTAGAGGGGGATGACGACGGAAAAGAAGGGAGCGGCTTCGCTCATGCGCCGTGCACCTTTCGATATTCTTCATAACGGAAACCGGCGATGCCGGCGATCTTGCCGATGGCGCGGTACAGTTTGCCCAACCGCACGACGCGCTTGCCCCGGTCGAGCGTCGCGGCAGCGCCAAGCGTCCCGACCAGGAGCCCGGCGATGATGCGCGGCGCTTCGATCAGCAAGGTACGGAGCCGTCCCCGATGAAAGCGCTCGACCATCATGTCGGTCATGCCCAGCCGGTAGCCGCGCATCAGCAGCCACTTCGCCGTCACCCGGCTCGCCGGGATAAGCTCCGTCACCAGCGCCTCTTCCGACCAGGCGAAGCGGAACCCCTTGCGCGCCATGCGGCTGAACAGCTGCTTGTCCGACCCGCCGGTCAGCGCCATGCGTTCGTCGAAAGGCCGCTCGCCCATCTGGTGCAGCGCCTGCGCGGTCATCAGAACATTGGCGGTACTGTCGACCAGAGCCACAGGCCCCGAATTACCGCGCCGCTTCG
>JAEZCS010000062.1 GCA_023433445.1 Pseudomonadota bacterium
CGTGCTGCGGATCGCATCATCGTCCTGGATGGTGGCAGGGCCGTCGAGCAGGGAAATCACGCCACCCTCATGGCAGCCAAGGGCTTGTACGCCCGGCTCGCAAGCATTCAGTTTCAAGACGGCGCCACGGCCTGAGGGCTCGCGACGTGCCGCGCGCCTAACTGCTGATCCGCACGATGTGATCGAGGATGGCGGGGTGAAGTGGCCTTTCGAACTGGCACCCTGCTTCGTGCCCGCGCGTCCAAAGGATATGGGCACGACGCCCCTCAAATCCCGGCAACATGACCCAGAGGCTGTCGCCCGCTGCGAGCTTCATGAAGCTCTGCAAGCGGAAACCGGTGACGGACAGGTCAGCGACGCGGCTCTTGAACCAGGTCTCACCCGGCCGCCGCACCTTTACCGGCACGGGCGAATAGCGTCTCTCGGTCAGACGACCGTCTTTTTCGCTTGGCTTTATGTGAACTTCTGCGCCCATGATCACATGCGTCCCTTGCGGCGCATTCTGTGCGATCGCGGTTAAAAAGTCCTGAATGAAGCCCCCAAAAAAGAAGGGCCGCCGAAGCGACCCTTGATCTATGGCCAAAAGCTGATTGCGTCACCCCAGCCCGCGCCCGGAAACGGGAAGTCAAACATTCCCGGCCAGACGGCGGCGGCGTAGCCAGCCTTTAGAAACTTCCATATTGTTCGTTGCCGACGAAGCCCAGCTTTGTGACGCCAGCGCGCTTGATTTCGGCAAGCACCTCATCGACGACGACATAGCGGGTGGCCGCATCGGGCTGGAACTGCAGTTCGGGTTCGACCGGCAAGCGCAGCGACTGCTGCAGATACTGACGCAAGGTCAGCAGGTCGATGGCCGAACCGTTCCAGGTGATGATACCGCCACCATCGATCGCGACCTTGTTCTTGACAGGGTCGATGACGCTGTCGGTCGGCGGCGCGTTCTGCGGCAGGTCGATCTTGACCGCGTGGGTCTGGATCGGGATCGTGATGATGAACATGATGAGGAGAACGAGCATGACGTCGATCAACGGCGTCGTGTTCATTTCCATCATCGGCTCGCCATCATCTTTACCGGCACTCATTGCCATGGGCGATACTCCTAAAACTTAGAGCCGCTGCGTCTGCGAACCCGGCTCGGGTTCGGAGATGAAGCCGACTTTCGGGAAACCGGCGCGCTGCATCGTGTAGATGGTGCCGCCGATGCACCGATAAGGGGTGTTGATGTCGCCGCGGATATGCACTTCGGGCAGATCCTCGGGCGTCATATTTTCAACGCCACCCGCCTTTTTGATGTCTGCTTCGAGCTTTGCGACCGCGCGGTCGAGCAACTCGCTTGAGGACACCCTGGTCAGGTTCCAGTAGACCGCGCAGCTGCCGTCTCCGGCCTGCATGATCGACAGGGAGACATTCTCCGGCTTCGTCGTCGTCGGCTCGAACGCGACCTTGGGGAGCTGCAGCTGAACAGTCTGGACGACGACTGGAACCGCGATGAGGAAGATGATGAGCAACACCAGCATGACGTCGACGAGCGGCGTCGTGTTGATGTCGGACATCGGCTTTTCATCACCGCCGTCGGAGCCAACACTCATTGCCATTGATAATTTCCTAACATGCGTGTCGATGGCGCCCCTTCATCCGGGGCCCATAGCCGGTGGGGAATCAGCAGTCGCAGCCGCCTACTGATCCGCACCGGCTCCTTGACCCAATCAGGCCTTGGTCGGAGCAGCAGCCGGCTTAGCGGCCGGAGCGGCCGGGACAGCCGAGAACGAAGGCTTAACGGCACCGTTCGACACCAGGTGAGCCAGCAGATCGACGGTGAAGCCATTCAGCTGTTCGGCGATCGACTTGTTGCGGCGCTGCAGGAAGTTGTAGGCGAGCACCGCGGGAACGGCCACGGCCAGACCCAGCGCGGTCATGATCAGAGCTTCACCGACCGGACCGGCAACGGCGTCGATCGAGGCCTGACCGGCAGCACCGATCTTGATGAGCGCGCGGTAGATGCCGATAACGGTACCGAACAGACCGATGAACGGCGAGGTCGCACCGACGGTGGCGAGGAACGCCAGACCGCCGCCGAGCTTCGAGTTGATCGACGCTTCCGAACGGGCGAGCGAGCCGTGCAGCCAGTCATGGGCTTCGACCGGATCGGTCAGCTTGGTGTGCTCTTCCTGAGCCTTGATGCCGTCATCGACGATCTGCTTGTAGGCCGAATTCTTTTCCAGCTTGGCCGAACCTTCCTTCAGCGTCGCAGCGCGCCAGAAGGTTGCGCGAACCTTCTTGCCCTGGTTGAGAACCTTCTGCTGTTCGATCAGCTTGGTGAACAGGATGTAGAAGGTGCCGACCGACATGCCGACCAGAATGATGAACGTTGCCCAAGCAATGGCGCCACCCTGCTCGAGGGCTTCCATGAGCCCATAGGGGTTCTCCGGCTTGGGCGCCGCAGCTGCTGCGAGATACATCAACATTTTCAAGACTTCCCTCTCAAAAGGATCAATAAAAGGGGAAGGCGGCAGCAGCGCCAGCCTTCCCGTTACAATTATTCAGGCAGTCGCCAGGTGATGCGACCATTGTAAGTGTCTTCCATCGGCCCGCCTCCGGCTGCCGTAGCGGGCTTGAACCTCGCGCGGCGCGGAAGGAGACGGCACGTCGCTTCATCAAGGTCGGAATGACCAGTAGAAGAGGTGATGGTGCAGCTCGTGACACGACCATCAGTTCCGATCTCAAGCCGGAAACCAGCGGTACCCGAACGTTCTTCACGCTGTGCGCGGCTCGGATAGTCGGCGTCGCTGAGCCAGCCGCCCGGCGAGCTGCGCGGCGTAGCGCGCGAAGCTGGAACGGGTGGCGGCGGCGGAGCCGGCGGCGGCGGCGGAGCGGCAACCGGCACCGGATTGAATACCGGCGGCGGCGTACGCACCGTCTGGATGGGCGGCGCCGGAGCCGGCGTCTGAACAATCGGCGGGGGCGCGACGACCGGCGGCGGCTCGACCGGCTGGTCTGGCGGCGGCGGTGGCGGCTCCTCGTCTGGTGGCGGCGGCTCCTCTTTCACGTCGATCACGTTCAGCTGCTCTGCCGCCTTTTTGACATATTTCATGCCAAGGCCGGTCACAAAGGCATAACCCAGAACAGCGTGAATCAGGGCGACGATGATAATCGAGATCGTGCGACTCGATCCTTGCGAGTGGTCAGCATAGGCCATTCGGCAACGACACTCCTTAACTCAACTTACCATTGTTATAAGCAAACAAGCCAAAAGCAGCCTCAGTCGACCGGGTCTTCCCCGGCCACCTTGGCCCCCATCCGCGCATTTGCTACCGCGGAAACTCCTATCGCGGCGCATCGTGGCACGCAAACGCTTTATCGATAGGTTGATTTACGATGAGCATTTTAAAACAGAATGACTTGCCTGTGACAACATTGTCACGGATGACATTGCACAGGACGAACAGGAAAAGAAAATCCTCCATGACCTTTAAGACCGCCGCTGCAACATGCCTCATTTTCGCCGCATCTCCGTTGGTTTCTGCGGCTCAGACAAATCAGCCAGCGACATCGGCGGCCCTGTCCTACGCTGATCTCGCGGACTTGG
Source organism: Pseudomonadota bacterium (assembly GCA_023433445.1). Taxonomy (GTDB): domain Bacteria; phylum Pseudomonadota; class Alphaproteobacteria; order Sphingomonadales; family Sphingomonadaceae; genus Sphingobium. The sequence goes on from JAEZCS010000062.1 coordinate 3,587, forward strand.
CCGACGCGGCGCCGCTGGTGGCTGTGGCACGCATCCGCAGCATAATTGCACTATCGGAAAAAGACGCTCAAAATGTCCCTGCCGGTCAAAAACGGGTCTATGTCGAGGCAGAAATTCTGTCACTGATTCGGGGCGAAGGAGGAATCAGCCCCCGCGTCCGATACCTGTACGACGCGCCGCTCGACAGGCGGGGAAGACTGCCCAAGCTGAAAAAGGCGGAGGTCATCCTCTTTGCCCGACCGGCGGGTCGGCCGGGCGAAATTCAGCTCGTAGCACGTGACGCCCAATTAGCCGCTTCGCCTTCAGACATCCAACAGGTGAAAGCGATCCTTTCAGAACTTGTCGCTACGAAAGCGCCGCCCAAGATACTGGGCGTTGGCGACGCGTTCCACGTCGCGGGCACCGTCGCTGGTGAAGGCGAGACCCAGATTTTCCTCCGGACCGCTACCGGAGACCCGGTATCGCTCTCCATTCTCCGCCGCCCGGGACAGCAACCTGGCTGGGCGGTCGCGCTTGGCGAAATCGTCGATGAAGCAGCTCGTGCCCCCACCCCTGGCAGCCTGCTCTGGTATCGCCTGGCCTGCAGCTTGCCGCCCCGATTGCCGACATCCTCGGTCAACGCGCTCGCGCCGGTCGACGCGGAGCAGGCGCGCAAGGATTATGCCTTCGTCATTCAGTCGCTGGGCAATTGCGGGCGCACAAGAAGCGGCGGTTGATGGTCGCATCACCTGCGCCACATGTCCTTTTGCTTGGACAGCGGCGCGTTGGCGGCTATCAGCGCGGCTTCATATCAGCCTGAGGACAGCCATAATCATGACCAATCTGCATCGCCATGCCCCGCTGCGCGTCGCGCTTGTCGGCCTCGGCACGGTGGGCGGTGGCGTGATCCGGCTGCTGCAGACGAATGCCGACCTGATTGCCCGCCGCGCAGGTTGCCCCATCCAGATCGTCGCCATTTCCGCGCGTGACCGCAATAAGGATCGAGGCGTGGACCTCTCCCCCTATGAATGGGTGGACGACATGACCACGCTGCCCGGCCGCGAAGATATCGATGTCATAGTCGAGCTCATCGGTGGAGCCGACGGCCCGGCACTCACCCTCGCCCGCCAGTGCCTTGCCGCTGGCAAGCCTTTCGTGACCGCGAACAAGGCCATGCTGGCCCATCATGGAATGGATCTGGCGGCTTTGGCGGAAAAGGCCGGGATCGCGCTCAAATATGAAGCAGCGGTGGCCGGCGGCATCCCCGTCATCAAGGGCTTGCGTGAGGGCGCCGCAGCGAACGAGATCAGCCGCGTCTATGGCATTCTCAACGGGACCTGCAACTACATCCTGACCACGATGGAAAAGGAAGGCCGTGGCTTCGACGAGGTCCTGAAAGAGGCGCAGGAACTGGGCTATGCCGAAGCGGACCCAAGCTTCGACATCGATGGCGTCGATGCCGCGCACAAGCTGACCATCCTTGCCAGTCTGGCCTTCGGTACCGAATTGGACTTTGGCAGCGTCGCGGTAACAGGCATCCGCCACGTCATTGCCGCCGACATCGCAGAGGCAGCGGCATTGGGCTATCGCATCCGCTTGGTCGGCATGGCGGAAAACGGCCCTGAGGGATTGTTCCAGCGGGTTCATCCCATGCTGGTGCCGCTCGACCATCCGCTCGCCCATGTCGATGGATCGCTCAACGCCGTTGTCGCTGAAGGCAATTTCGTGGGCCGCCTTTTCTTCCAGGGGCGGGGCGCAGGCGAAGGTCCGACAGCGTCCGCAGTGGTTGCGGACTTGATCGACGTCGCACGCGATGAATATGGCGATGCGCTCGCCATGCCTGTTGCCGCCTTGGCGCAGCAGCCAGCGGCAGATGCGGGCGCACGCGTCGGCCGCAGCTATCTGCGCTTCAAGGTTCAGGATCGCCCAGGCGTGCTCGCCGAAATCGCGGCGGCGACGCGCGACGCCGGCGTGTCGATCGAGAGCATGATCCAGCGCGGCGCAAGCCAGGACGACAGCGTCCTCATGGCGATCGTCACGCACGCGGGCGAAGAGCGATGCGTCCGCAACACCTTGGAACGCCTCGCAGGATCCGACAGCGTGCTTCAAACGCCGATGGTCATGCACATCCTCGACTGACGCACCTGCTCTTCAGCGCAGCGTGAAGCTGCGCATGAGCGTTTCGCGCAAGGGCTCGCCCAAGCGGAACAGCCGCAGCCGCGCCTGTTTCGGGCAACCCATATTGCCGATTATCCGGCAGGGGCGCGCATCGAAGCGATAGGCGCCCATCTTTGTGTCCGGCCTTTGCACGATGGCACCGATCCTGGCCCGCGCCGGTGCAGCAGATCCCGAGGCACAAAGCTGTGGCGCCGCCAGGCACGACGCCGAACTGAGCGACGCAGCTTGGCCCGGGACGATCGCAGGTTGAGCAAAGCTGGCAGCAAGCAGCGCGGCGATCATCAACACGACCCTTTATCCTGATTAGCCCGCCCAACGCGGCAGACGACCTTCCGTTGCATTGGCGCCGCGAAAAGCGGAATCCTGGCCGATGGGTGGGTCGACAATGCGAGGCGGACCTCCTATCGCCCTGATCACAAAGAGACAGCAGAGGGAATATCATGGTGCAGGCGAGCTCAGTTCTTGATCGTGTCCTGGTGCTTGAGATGGTGCGTGTCACCGAAGCGGCCGCAATCGCCGCCTCGAAGCTGATCGGACGGGGCGACGAAAAGGCGGCCGATGCCGCTGCTGTCGAAGCGATGCGCCTGGCATTCAACGACCTTTACATGGATGGCACGGTGGTCATCGGCGAAGGCGAGCGCGACGAAGCGCCGATGCTTTACATCGGTGAGAAGGTCGGCAACGCGATCGGATCTGGCCCGAAGATCGACATCGCCCTCGATCCGCTGGAAGGGACCACGATCACGGCGAAGGCTGGGCCCAACGCCCTTGCGGTCCTCGCCATTTCGGAAGAAGGCGGCCTGCTGAACGCGCCCGACGTTTACATGGAAAAGCTGGCGGTCGGCCCCGGCTATCCTGACGGCATCATCGACCTCAACAAGTCGGTGAAGGAAAATGTCGAGGCCGTGGCGAAGGCCAAGGGCGTCGATCCCCACGAAATCATCGTCTGCGTTCTTGACCGGCCCCGCCATGAAAAGCTGATCGGAGAGCTGCGCGCGATCGGGTGCGGCATCATGTTGATCCCGGACGGCGACGTGGCCGGCGTGATCGCGACCACCGACCCTGAAACCAACATCGACATCTATATGGGATCAGGCGGCGCTCCCGAAGGTGTGCTCGCTTGCGCTGCGCTGCGCTGCGTCGGCGGCCAGTTCAAGGGCAAGCTCCTGTTCCGGAACGATGACGAACGCGCACGGGCGTTCAAATGGGGCATCACCGACCTCGACAAGGTTTATGACCTTAAGGAACTGGCGAAAGGCGACTGCATCTTTGCGGCGACCGGGGTGACCGATGGGTCGCTGCTCGGCGGCGTGAAGCGGCTGCCGGGCGGCAAGCTCACCACGGACAGCGTCGTCATGCGCGCAAGCACGGGCACGGTCCGCTGGGTGAAAGGTGAGCATCATGTGGATCGCAAGCATTTCTGAGCGAAATGCATGAATGAACGAAAAAGGGGGCGAATTGCCCCCTTTTTTATGCGTCGGATCCGGCTTTCCTGGGGATCGGAGACGATCGAATCGCCTGTCCTCTATCGCTGATTAGAAGCTTTTCCCAAGGCAACCTTATGGCACCGCCTGCTTCGCGCAGGCTTTTAGCGCCCGGCGCGATGATTGAGATCGTGGCCCAAGGCCAACGTCACGACGCCCAGCAACGTATAGGCGCTTTCCTGCCAACCATGGTCGAGCGTCATCGCACCTGCCATGATGCCAAGGCCAAGCGATCCGATCGCCGCGGGCATCATGAAGCGATGCCTGATCGCCCCATGGCCAAGCGCAACCGCGCCCAGCATGATGGCAAGCACAAGGCCAACTTCGTGGAAGAGCGGATTTTCGAAAATGCCGCCCGCAGAAGCGAGCAGGCCAAGCAACACCGCAGTGCCGATGCAATGCGCAACGCACAGGCCCGACAGCGCAATCGCGGCATGATCGAGACGGCCGTTCAAAAGGCTGGAGCGGATGCTGATTGGCATGGTGGCCACTACATAGGCCAGAGCAGATGAAGTTACAACATATCATCTGAATAATTTAGGGCTCGACTTTCGGCGTTTTGCAGACCGGGATCAGCCAAAAATCAGGCGGCAAGCCGGAGGCAATTGCGTCCGCTGTTCTTGGCCCGGTAAAGCGCCTTGTCCGCCGCGTCGAGGAGCTCTGTCCGGTCCGCCCTGCCCTTCAGTTCCACGAGCCCGGCGCTGAAGGTGACGGTAATCGATTCGCCGCCCACCGTGCTGATCCCCCGCGCGGAAACCATGTTCCGCAGCCGTTCGCACACCATGCTGGCCCTCTGGATGTCGGTGCCCGTCAGAACGATAGCGAACTCTTCCCCGCCCAGCCTGCCGATACTGTCCCCGCCGCGCAGACCCGGACGCAGGCGTTCGACGAAGCTGGAAAGCACCTGATCCCCCACGCCATGGCCATATCGGTCGTTGATCGACTTGAAATGATCTATGTCGATCAGCAGCAGGCAAGCCTGTGAGCCACGCGCAACCCGCTGTATCTCCTGATCCAGCTTCTCCAGGAAGGCCCAGCGGCTGTCAGCGCCAGTCAACGTGTCCACCGCCGCGACTCGTTGCAGAGCCCGTTGCCGCGCCTTGTGCCTCGACATGTCGCGGATGGTGCTGACGACGCCCGTGGGCAGGCCCTGCTCGTCCAGCATCGCGCGCGTCACCATTTCGCACCAGTCCGCGCCATCGGTGAATGCCACGGGGCGGAATTCGACGGTCTGCACATCCCCCGGCCGTGCCAGCGCGCGCTTATGCGCCCCGTTCACTTCCGCTCGATCCTTGGGATCGACGACGACCTCGGCCGCGCGGCCGACCAGCAGGGCAGGCGCACAGCCGATCTGCTCCGCAGCCGCGGGTGAGGCATATTGGATGATGCCATCCACGCTGACGTTCAACACCACGTCACCGCTATGTTCAGCGATGGCGCGGTACCGCGCTTCGCTCGCCTGCAACGTCTGGAACAGACGGCGACGGCCATTCAGTTCGGCCGCAATCGGCATGGCAAGCAGGAAGCTGAATGCGAGGAACAGCTGGAACATCTGCGTGCGGTCACCCATGTCGCTGCTCACCATGGCGATCGGGCCATGGCCCGTCATGGTCGCCGCCCCGCCGATCAGGGCAATGATCACGATGGAGGCTGCCGCACCCAATGATCCGGTGCGAAAGGCAATCATGACCAGCGGCAATACGAGCAGGAACAGAAGCGGGTAGCGCGCGAAAAAGAAGACATGGATCGCCACAAGCGAAAGAATCAGGAGAAGGCCAAGCATCTCAAGCTTGCTCCGGCCCGACGTTTCGCGAAACCATTGGCTCACCTGCCGTTGCAGGAGCATCGTGAGGATCGGCGTGCAGACAAGGCCGCCCAGAACATGGCCGCTATACCATTGCAGCCACGACGCGCCGAACGAAACGGGGGTGAGCAGCGACGCCACCTGGGCCGCTGCCGTGCCAGCGATCATGTTGGCTGGAATGCAGAGCGCGAAAATGAAGACCAGGAGGGACCGCCTGGACCCGTCACTCAGGTGCACGGGAATGAAGCGGCGGCACAGGATGGCGACGATCAGCGATTCGGCGATGTTGATGATCGCCATGGGCGCGGCTGCCCACGGACCCATGCCAAAAAGGGTCGTGGATATCATGCTGGCAATGCCACAGGTCGTGATCACGCGCGGCCAATAGCGTGTCTCCGACGTCTGCAGTTCTGCCATCAGCAGGGCATTGGCGGCCCATATGAAGGCGATCCCACCTTCAAAGCGCGAACAAAGCAGAGCGATGGACGCCATCACGAAATAGGCAACACCGGCAATAAGCGGCGCCAGTCTGGAAGATGGGGAACGAAGGGCGACAGACATGACGACGCCTGCCTAACGATCTATCCTTAAGATATGATAACCATGCCTCGCGCTGTGGGCTGGCGCTAAATCACGGGAGATCAGGCCGATCAGGCCGTGCCGGACGGGAAGCTCAGGCCTTTTCCAGCGTACATTGCAGCGGATGCTGGTTCTGCCGGGCGAAATCCATCACCTGGTTCACTTTCGTTTCCGCCACTTCATAGCTGAAGATGCCGCACACGCCGACGCCGCGCTGGTGCACGTGAAGCATGACGCGGGTCGCTTCTTCCATATCCATGCGGAAGAATTGCTGGAGGACGTGCACGACGAATTCCATCGGCGTGTAATCGTCGTTGAGCATCAACACCTTGTAGAGAGACGGCTTTTTGGTGCGCGCGCGGGTGCGCGTGGCGATGCCGACATTGGGACCGCCGGGGCCTTCACCCTGGTCGTCCTGGTTCCGGCCCGCCATCTTCTCCCGATATGTGCTGATGCTGCTCATGACGGGTGAGAATATGGCGATTCCGGACGTCATGGCAAGGGGCGCAGATGGCAAGTCATCCCGCCTCTGCCCGCGACGGCCATGAAAAAAGGCTCCCACCACGCGGCGGGAGCCTGTTCTTCTTTTTCAGAAGTGCAATCGCGGATCAGACCGCGAGCGACTTTACCTTGTCAGTCACGACCGTGACGCGCGCGGTAAGCGGCTGGGCCACTTCGCCCGCCAGCTTGATCAGCGCTTCGCTGTTCTTGGCGGCTTCCTTGGTCATCTCATCGAAGCTGCTCGACAGAAGCTGGCTTTGCAGCTGGAAGAATTCGGTCGGCGTCTTGACGGTGGAAAAGCTCTTGAGCGAGGCAGTCGCCTTTTCAAAGCTCTTGCGGCTGTAGTCGACCGCGTCCTGACCCATGGTTTCGATGCCCTTGGCCGCGATCTTGCTCGATTCGACCAGCGCTTCGACATTGCCCTTGGCAATATCGCTCAGTTCCTCGATCGCCTTGGTCGACTTTTCGACGCCAGCCTTGGCCTTCACGTTGAAGTCGGCATAGGCGGATTCAAACTTGGCTTTGGTCTCTTCAGCGAATTTCTTACCGGTTTCGATCACGTCGTTCATCATTTTGGTTCCTTCTGTGGCAGGCAGCGTCGTGGGCTCTACCGGCCCGGCCTCGGATGACAGGCTCTTGACAGGTTCAACTTCGGCAGCGGTTTCCTGGACCAGCGGCGCGGGTGCATCAGCAGCCGGTTCGATCTGCGGCGGCGCAGCCGGTTCGGGTGCTGCATCGGCCGCCGTGGTGGCGGCGACGATTGCGACCGGGTCAGTGGAAGACCCGCTTTTGGCTGCCGCTTTCCTGGGCGCCGCCGACTTGCGCGCCGGAGTTGCCTTAGATTCGGTGCCAACCGCGTTCTCTGCGGCCTTCAGTGCTTCGGCCGCCGAAAGCGTCGAAGCAGACTTCTTTACCGCGGGTTTTTGCCGACCCGGCTTTGGAGTCACTGCCATTAAAGATTTCTCCGTTGCTGCAGTGCACAATACACATTCGGGAGGGCAAGCACAAGTTCATTTTGTGCAGTGCAGCAAAATCTGGATAGGGCAAGGCTGGGCCTGATCCGATGGCGGCGAATCCAGAGGGTTAGCGCTCCCTGACGTAGCGGCCGGGCGCATCCTCGATAGCTTTCAACGCCCCTTCGCCGGGGATGCGGGCACCCTTGGCCGGCACCGTCGAATCACCATGCGATCGAATCCATTCGATCCAGTCCGGCCACCAACTGCCCTTGGTCTCCTTCGCACCCGCCACGAAATCGGAAAGGCTCCCCGGCAATTCGTCGCAGGTCCAATATTGATATTTCTGCGCGGCTGGAGGGTTCACCACGCCTGCGATATGGCCCGACCCCGCGAGAAGGAACCGCACGGGCCCGGAAAAGTGCGAGGTGATCTTCCACACGCTTTCGGGCGGCGCGATATGATCTTCCCGCCCGGCCTGCACATAGGCTGGGGTCTTTACCTTGCCGAGGTCGATAGCCGTGCCATCGATGGTCAGCGCGCCGGGCTTTGCCAGCTGATTGTCGCGATAAAGCTGCGTCAGGTAATTTTTGTGCCAGAGCGCAGGCAGGTTGGTGGTGTCACCATTCCAGTAGAGCAGGTCGAACGGCGGATAGTCCTGTCCCAGCAGGTAATTGTTGACCACATAATTCCAGATGAGATCGCGGCCGCGCAGCAGGTTGAATGTCGCCGCCATATAGCGCCCGTCCAGAAAACCCCCGGCCGAAAGCTGGTCAATCATCTGCATCTGCTCATCATCCACGAACAGGCCGAGATCGCCCGCCTCGGTGAAGTCCACCTGCGCCGTGAAGAAGGTCGCGCTCGCCACCTTGTCCGCTTCGCCGCGAGCGGCCAGCAGGGCGAGCGTGGTGGCAAGCGTGGTGCCCGCCACGCAATAGCCGATCGTATGGACGCTGGGCACGCCGAGCAATTCCCGGACGGTGTCGATCGCGTCGATCTGCCCGTGGACGATATAATCGTCCCAAAGCAGATCCTTCATCGACGCATCCGCCGACTTCCAGGACAGCAGGAAGACGCTGATCCCCTGATCGGTCGCCCATTTGACGAAGCTTTTCTCAGGCGACAGGTCGAGGATGTAGAAGCGGTTGATCCAGGCCGGGAAGATGACGAGCGGCGTTTCGAGCACCTGCTCGGTCGTCGGCGCATAATGGATTAGCTGGTAAAGCGGCGTTTCCTTGATGACCTTGCCAGGGGTCGCCGCGATGTTCCGGCCAAGTTCGAAGACGGTGCCGTCGGTCTGCGTCAACTGCCCCTTTTCCAAGTCGGCCAGCATATGCTGCAGGCCCTTCACCAGATTTTCGCCCCCGCTCTGCAGGGTCTTTTCCATGACGGTCGGATTGGTCAGCAGGAAGTTGCTGGGCGCGACGGCATCCAGCATGCCGCTCGCGGCAAAGCGCAGCTTCGCCTTCTGCTTGGGATCAACCCCGTCCACCGCATCGGTCAGCTTGAGCAGATAGTCCGAAAGCAGCAGATAGCTTTGCCGGATCAGGTCGTAGAAGGGATGCTTGGTCCAGGCGGGATCGGCAAAGCGGCGATCCTTGCGCGCGGCGGGGCTGTCGGGCGGAGGAGCGTCGGGCTCGTCGCGGAGCACGCCGCCCGAATCGAGGAAGCGTTGCCAGAGCGCCAGTCCCTCATTGGCAAAGCCGGTCTGGATACGGGCAACGGCATCAGGGTCGAACGGCAGCGCTCGGCCCGTGGCCCCGGCGGCCTGCTCCAGCATGAGTTGCTGCGCCCGGCCAACTACTTCTGTCCATTGCTGCATCTGCTCCAGCGTCGGCAGATGCGGCTCGTTGAGGTCCTGCGCTTCCATGGCCACTTTCCTCCTCCTGGCATCTTTGACTTCCGCCGCTTTCGCTGGCGCGGGGGCACCTTGCGGGCTATAGCCAAGGTGCGCCGCACCGAAAGTGCACGCAACACTATTCCTCATGGAGACCTTTCAGGAAAGCCCTATAATGTCCGAAGAATTCTACCGCATGAAGCGCCTGCCGCCCTATGTCATCGCTGAAGTCAATGCGATGCGGGCCGCCGCGCGAGCCGCGGGTGAGGACATTATCGATCTTGGCATGGGCAACCCTGACCTGCCTCCACCCGACCATGTTATCGCCAAGCTGTGCGAAGTGGCTCAGAAGCCGAGTGCGCATGGCTATTCCCAGTCGATGGGCATTCCGGGGCTCCGCAAGGCGCAGGCCAATTATTACGGCCGCCGCTTCGGCGTCGAACTCGACCCGGAAAATGAGGTCGTCGTCACGATGGGCTCGAAGGAAGGGCTCGCCAGCCTCGCCACCGCGATCACCGCGCCCGGCGATGTCGTGCTGGCGCCCAATCCCAGCTACCCGATCCACATGTTCGGCTTTATCATCGCGGGTGCGACCATCCGGTCGGTGCCGACGACGCCGGACGAAAATTACTGGAAGTCGCTGGAGCGGGCGATGGCCTTCACGGTCCCGCGCCCCTCGATCCTGGTTGTCGGCTATCCGAGCAACCCGACCGCCGAGACGGTCGACCTCGCCTTTTACGAGCGGCTGGTCGCCTGGGCGAAGGAGAACAAGGTCTGGATCCTGTCCGACCTTGCCTATTCCGAGCTTTATTATGACGGCAATCCGACGCCCTCCATCCTGCAGGTGCCGGGCGCGAAGGATGTCGCGGTCGAGTTCACGTCGCTCAGCAAGACCTATTCCATGGCTGGCTGGCGGATAGGCTTCGCGGTCGGCAACCGGCAGCTGATCACCGCGCTGAAGCGGGTGAAATCCTATCTCGACTATGGCGCGTTCACGCCGATTCAGGCCGCAGCCTGTGCCGCGCTCAACGGCCCGCAGGACATCGTCCAGAAGAACCGCGAACTCTACCACAAGCGCCGTGACGTGATGGTGGAGGCCTTTGGACGGGCGGGATGGGAAATCCCCGCGCCCAAGGCGTCGATGTTCGCCTGGGCTCCGCTGCCGCCTGCCTTGAAAGAAATGGGCAGCCTGGAATTTTCCAAGCAGCTGCTCACCCATGCCAAGGTCGCGGTCGCGCCGGGCGTTGGCTATGGTGAAGATGGCGAAGGCTTCGTCCGCATCGCGATGGTGGAAAATGAGCAGCGGCTGCGGCAGGCGGCCCGCAACATCAAACAATATCTGAAGTCGATGGGCATCAACACGCCTGCCAAGGGCGCCGCCTGAACGAGGACGGACGCTATCGGCCGCGCATTCCTGGCGGAGTGTGCGGCTGCCTGGCGGCACTTTCGTTTCTGGGTGTCTCCGCCCTCGTCTTCATCCGTTCAGTGATCGGTGTCTGTAGCGACCGGCAGTCCTGCGCCCACAAGGGTGACGCCGCTCACATTTTGTGGATTGGGCCGCTTTCAGCCCTTGTCATTTTCCTTCTGGTGCGCTGGTTTGTCGACAAGGTGACAGACAGACGATGAACTCCCTTCCGCAGGTTTCCCAGGTCGCGCAGACGATCCAGCTGGCCTTGGCACCGGTATTCCTGCTGGCTGGCATCGGCGCGTTCCTTAACGTCTGCGTGGGGCGGCTCGCGCGCATCATCGACCGCGCGCGCCTGCTGGAAGGCAAGATCCTGATCAGCCGGGGCCGGGAACATGACCGGATGGTCGCGGAAATCCGGGTGCTCGACCGCAGGATGAGCGTGGTCAATGTCACCATCTTCCTGTCGGTGGCGTCGGCCTGCGCGGTCTGCCTGGTCGTCATCCTGCTGTTCGCGGGCAATTTGTTCAACGCCCATCTCGGCACGGCCATCGCCGTCCTTTTCAGCCTGTCGATGTTGCTTCAGGCTGGCGGCTTCGCAACCTTCATCCAGGAAATCCGCTTGGCGTCGGGTATCATCCACATCCGCAATGAGGTGCTTTACCATCAGGCGGAGGCGGACGACGCGCCATGACAAAGTTCACGGTAAACGACCGGCCAGTCCAATATCGCATGGACCCCGACACGCCTCTGCTCTGGGCGCTGCGTGACGCGTCCAACCTGACGGGGACCAAATATGGATGCGGAACCGGCGACTGCGGGGCTTGCACCGTCGATATTGATGGTCAGGCCGTGCGGTCATGCCGGGTCACGATCAGGGAGACCGAAGGCCGCTTCGTCACCACGATCGAAGCGCTGTCCCCCGACCGGGGGCACCCGCTGCAACAGGTCTTCGCCGCCGACAATGTCTCGCAGTGCGGCTATTGTATTCCGGGCGTGCTGATGACGGCGGCAGTCCTGCTGAAGCACAACAGCGATCCCAGCGACGAAGAAATCGACGCCGCCATCACCAACATCTGCCGGTGTGGCATCTATCCGCGCCTGCGCGGCGCCATAAGGCGCGCTGGGAAAATCATGCGCGGCGAGGAGCAGGTTGAGGCCGCCCCGCCGCCCGGCGTTTCCCCTGAGGAGGCTGCGCAGGCGGTTCCCGCGCTCCGCCGCCCCTGATCGCTCACCCGAAGCGATAGGCCGACACCGGCCAGCCGCGCACCGCATCGTCATAGTCCACCCGAGCCGGGTCATCGCCGCCCGCGCCGACCGCCACCATCAAGGGCAGCAGATGCTCCTCTCGCGGATGCGCGAAACGTGCCTCAGGCAATTGATCCCACGCCGCGATCCGATCCGATCGCCGCTGCGGATCATCATCCATGACGGCATCATTGAGCGCTGCGTGCCACAAGAGCGAGGGCGTTCTCGCCTGCGAATCCTGAACCCGCATATTGTGGAAGCTCATGCCCGAACCGATGATGACCACGCCTTCGTCACGCAGGGGTTCAAGCGCGCGGCCTGCGGCGATATGGGCTGCCGGGTCCAGGTCGTGCCGCAGCGAAAGCTGAACGACGGGGATGTCCGCCTGCGGCCGCGCGACCTTCATCGGAATGAATACGCCGTGATCCCAACCCCGTTCGCGCTCCTCGGCGACGGGAAAGCCACCCTCGCGCAGCAGATGGGCCACGCGATCGGCAAGCTCTGGCGCACCAGGCGCGTTCCAGCTCAGCGCATAGGTGTGTGGCGGGAAGTTATAATAGTCGAACCGCAGTTCCGGACGATCGCCTTTATGCACGGTGAAGACCGGCTCCTCCCAATGAGCAGAGATGAGCAGCATCGCGCGCGGGCGCTCCGGCAGCCGTTCGATGACCTGCGCGAGATAATCCTGCATCGACTGCCACATCGGATCGCTCGCTGGGCGGTTCGGATCGGCTGGGTCCATGAAGAAGCAGGGACCGCCACCATGCGGAATGTAAAAGCTTGGCTGTTTCATGGCATGTAGATCGCGTAGCGCTCCCCACCATGCAAGCATGGGGAGAGAAACAGTGCGTTTCGCGCCGCGTTCAGGCTTTCTCGGCGCCGATCATGGGCGCGATGGCCTGCGCCAACGTGTCGCCGGAATAGGGCTTCTTCAGCAAGGTGACCTGTCCAAAGCGATCGGGCAGATCCAGGCCGTCGCCATAGCCGGTGGCAAACAGAAAGCTGACGCCATTTTCCGCAAGCAGATCGGCGATGGGCAGGCTTGTTTCGTTACCCAGATTGAAATCCAGCACCGCGAAATCGATCCGTTGCGAAGTGATCGCTTCGCGAGCCCGCCCGACGCTGGCAGCTGTGACCACCTCGGCTCCCAGATCGCGGAGCGCATCTTCGCCGTCCATGGCGATGATCATATTGTCTTCGACCAGCAGGACGTTGCGGCCCTTCAGCAAGCCCGGCGCCGGGATATGAATCGGCTTCAACCGTTCACCGCCTGTCACGTCGGGCAGGATCGACACGACGTGGATTGAAGGAATGCAGAAATGCGCCTCCAGCCCGGCCAGGCGGTAGGCGATCTCCGCCTTCCCGTCCAGATCATAGGGGATGGACCGTTCGATGACGGTCGAACCGAAACCGCGGCGGGTCGGCGCCACGACCGCCGGGCCGCCGCTTTCGGTCCAGTCGAGCAACAGGCTGCCATCAGCATCGACATGCCAATCGATACTGACGGTGCCGCCGTCCGACAGCGCGCCATATTTGGCGGCATTGGTCAGCATCTCGTGAATCACCAGCGCCAGCACGGTGAAGGCTGACGGCGTCAGCAGGACATTGGGGCCGGCTTGCTGGACCCGGTCGCGCTTCTCACCAAGATAAGCCCCGGCTTCGACATCGATCAAATCCTGCAACCGTGCCGGCGCCCAGCGGTCGGCCGTGATCTGGTCATGCGCGCGGGCCAGCGCCTGGACCCTGCTTTCCAAGGTCTCGATAAACTCGTCCACGGACCGCGCATTGTCGCGCGTCTGCGACAGCAGCCCCCGGATGAGCGACAGGATATTGCGGACCCGGTGGTTGAGTTCGGCGATCAGCAGTTCCTGCTTCTCATGCGCCTTCTGCCGCTCTTCATTGGCGGAATCGGACAGGCGCAGCACCACTTCCAGCAAGGCCGTCCGGAGCGCCTCTGCAACGCGCAGTTCTGCGGGAGTGAAAGGCAGGGAAGTGCCCTTCACCAGTTGCGACCATTCCTCAAAACTTTTGCGCGGGGACAGGCGCGGCCCGTTGGGCCCATATTCGATATGTTTTTCCTGATTGCCTGCCCAGCGCACGGAGCGCATCTGTTCGGCGCGGAACAACAGGACATAATCGCGCGGACGCCGCGACAGCGGGATCGCAAGCAGCCCAGCCGCACGATCGGCATAGGCCGCCGCTTCGGGCAGTAACCCGCTAAGGCTGTCAGTAGCGAACACCTGGCTTGCCGCCGCGCGGTTGAGCATGGAGACGATCGCCACGACAGCGGAGCGATCCGGCGTCAAGCCGGCGAGCGTCATCTCTCCATTTATATACACGCCCACGCCGTCGGCTGGCACAGTGTCGAAGATGACGTCGCCGAGCCAACGGGCGTTGGACAGCAGATCATGATCCTGCGCGACGGCGGACATCAGGCGATCGGCGGCTTGACGCGCCTTGCCTTCATAGTCCGCGGTTTCCGCTCGCTCCCGGCTTTCGAGCATCATGGAGAAGATCTGCCCGAACAGCTCCGCCGCGCTGCGCTGCGCAAAGGTGGGGAGGCGAGGCCCATAATGGTGGCAGGCGAACAGCCCCCACAGCCGCCCATCGACAATGATCGAAATGGAGAGCGAAGCGCCAACGCCCATATTGCCCAGATATTCGATGTGGATTGGCGACACCGCGCGCAGCAGGCTCAGCGACATGTCGAGCGCGGCACCGGACGGATCCAGCGTCGGGATGACAGGGACCGGGACCGCGTTCACATCAGCGATGACCCGAAAGATATTGCGCACATACAGCGCCCGGGCCTGGGTCGGGATGTCAGAGGCGGGATAATGCAGCCCGAAAAAACTGTCGATGCCCGACCGCAATGCCTCGGCCACGACTTCGCCGTCTCCGCCTTCGGCAAAGCGGTAGACCATGACCCGGTCGAAACCCGTCAGCGCTCTTACCTGCCGCGCGCCGTCACGCAGGAAGGCTGCCATGCTGTCAGTCTGGGCCAGCCGCGAAACCATGGAGCGCACCATGCTGGTCGCCTCCATCTCATCGGCGACGGCGGGCTCGGCTTCTATGACCACCAGCGAGCCGGAGAAATGCACCGCAACGTCGAACGGCTTGATCCCGTCGATGAGCACGAGCGAAAACATCCGCTCGACCGCGTCTGGACCGCGCAGCAGCGTGATGCGGTTGCGCAAGGAATGAATGGCGTCCGGGCTGAAAAGGTCACTGATCGGCTTGCCGAGCATCTGCTCAGGGGCGAAGCCGATGAAGTCCGCACAATTTGCCGAAACGCGTGAGACCAGCCAATCGGCCGTTACCGCGACCAGGAAGCCGAAAGGCTGTATGTTGCCTGGCACATGGATGGGTTCGCGATCGCAATTGCTGATATCGACAGCGAAGCTCGCGGCGTCCTGGCGCTCAGCCATTGTTCAGGCGCTCCGCCGCGGCACCTGCGGCAAAGAGCGCAAAGGCAGTTTCTGCCCCCTGTACAGCACTGTCGATCCATTCCTGCCCGCCGCCTTCGGCCGCCGCGTCGAGCGCCTGCTGAAACGCGATCCAGCTGCCCTTCTGGTGACCGGCCTTGAGATAGGCGCGCGGCAGTCCGGGAGCCACCTGCCGCTCCAGCATGGCGCCGCCCAGACGCGACCCTTCAAGGGCATAGAGAGCGCCCCAGCGGAAGGCCTCATTTACCTCGCCTTGGGCCGTCAGAGGTTCAGGGATCGATTCGCCCAAGACCGCAAGATCCTCCACAAGCTGGGGCAATCGCGGCGAATCCGGCTGAGCGAGCTGCTCCAGCGGCATGAGCGCACGGGCATGGGCTTTAAGAAAAGCGCCATACTCGACCGGTGAACCCAATGAAAAATTTGAATAAAGTTCGTCCACATGTTGGTGATCTGCCATTGTGGCATCACGTAGGGCCTGTCGGACGCGGCCGGCATTGGACGTTCTCTTCACTCGTCGTTCCTAAAGGCTGTTAACGAGCCGCGCACTGATCTAGATCAGCTTTTCAGGGGCAACGACAGCGGTTGATCTATTTTCCAGCCGAATAACTATTTTCTGCTCATCTGGCTCCATCGGCCATCTATATAGTAAAAGATTCTTTCTGATCGCTGACGAAGAAGTTCAGCCTCGCGACATGGCAGCGGACATAAAAGGGCAACATGCGGGGCATGGCGCCCCTTTTGGAAAGTCGAAGATCATGTTGAGGAAGATGATGCTGGCGGGGCTGATGACCGCCACGGTGCTCGGCGGCGTTGCTCCGGCATATGCCCAACGGTGGCAGGATGGCGGCCGGGATCGCGGCGGCGCGCAGGCAGGCCGGAACGATGGTCAGGCGGCACGCGATGGCGGACGATTTGGGCAGCGTTCGGACGGCGGCACACGCGGCGACCGGACGGCGGGGCAGCGTTGGCAGGAACGGGCCACTGACCGCGCCGCTGCTCGACCAGCTCAGCAGCAGCCCGATCGCCAATGGCAGCGCGGCGAAGTCCGCACCGATGCCGCTCGCGATGCGCGGCGGAACGATGCACGCATCAGGGAAAGATCTGTCGCTGAGCGTCCGCAATGGCGGGGTGACCGCCGGGACAATAACCGCCCCGACTGGCGCAATGACCGCGCGGAGCGACGCCCCGACTGGAACGGCTACCGTCCAAGTGGACGGCTCGACAGCGGCAACAACTGGCGCGGCACCCTGGCCAGTCCTCGCCGCTTCGACGACCGCACGCGCTGGAGCAATCAACGGCGCTGGGACAATGGCTGGCGGCAGGACCGTCGCTATGACTGGCGCGGCTACCGGGCGCACTATGGTGATCGCTATCGCCTCGGCCGCTATTATGCCCCGCGCGGATGGGATTATGGCTATAGCCGCGTGTCGGTGGGCCTGTTCCTGAACAGCATGCTGTTCGCCAACAATTATTGGATCAATGATCCCTGGTCGTACCGCCTGCCCCCCGCTTATGGGACGCTGCGCTGGATCCGCTATTATGACGATGCGCTGCTGGTCGATGTCCGCGACGGCTATGTCGTCGACGTGATCCGGGACTTCTTCTGGTAAGCTGGAGATCATCCTGCAAACACCAACTGGGCCTGGCGCACTGCGCGCCAGGCCCTTTTCATTTGCGCCCTTGCATCGGCGGCGGCAGGAAGCAGGCATGACGGACTTGATCGATGATGGCGGCATCGCCTCGACCATAAGGGCGAAGATCGGCGACGCGGTGCGCGCTAAGCTGGATCGCAACCCGATGGTCAGCCGGATCGACACGGCCCACCTGGAAATCTACGGGCGACACGACTTTCTGAGCGCCGGTGAGTGCCAGGCCCTGCGCACGCTGATCGATGCGGACGCACAGCCTTCGACCCTTTTCTCCGGCAGCGCGAACGCTGATTACCGCACCAGCCACAGCTGCAATCTCAAGCCTTATGACCCACTGATCACCAGCATCAGCGACCGGATCTGCGCATTGACCGGACTGCCGCCTGAAAATGGCGAGACTCTGCAGGGCCAGCGCTACGCAGCAGGTCAGGAATATAAGGCCCATTGCGACTATTTCCCCGTCACCGCGAGCTACTGGCCCGCGATGATGAAGACGGGGGGACAACGCAGCTGGACGGCGATGATCTATCTTTCGCCCGTCGCTGCAGGTGGGGAGACGCACTTTCCCCATTGCGAATTCATGGTGCCGCCCGTCGAGGGCATGATCCTCATCTGGAACAACATGAAGGCTGACGGCTCCCCCAACCCGATGAGCCTGCACGCCGCCCGGCCCGTCGAAAGCGGGACCAAATATGTCGTCACCAAATGGTTTCGCGAACGCCGCTGGACCGCCTGATCATCCGCGAGCGAGGCATTGTTACAAGTTGCGACATAAATGTCTGATTCCTGACTGCGTCGTTCCCTGATGGTTCAGAGGCAGGCGCGCATAAACAGTCTGTTGGTGGCGGAACCGGCCATGAGGGAGGTAAGTTTGGTCCCCCGCCGGTTCCGGGCCGCCAAGCTGATGGGAGAAGATATATGCGTAAGTTGATCATTCTCGGCCTGATCGCAGCGACTGCAATGCCCAGTGCCGTCATGGCCCAGTCGCGCGGCGAGGTGCGCGACAGTGCGCGGGAACTGCGTCAGGAACAGCGCCAATTGCGTGACGCGCAGCGCTATGGCTCGCGCCATGATGTCCGCGACCAACGTCGCGACGTCCGGCAGGCGAGACAGGAGTTGCGCGAAGACTGGCGCGACTATCGGCGCTCCAACCGCGACGTCTATCGCGCCGGCAACTGGCGCGCGCCGTTCCGCTACAACCGTTGGGATGTCGGATCACGGCTGCGCCCGAACTACTATCATTCCCGCTACTATATCAGCGACCCCTATCGCTATCGTCTGCCCCGTCCCGGCAACCCCAATCTTCGCTGGGTGAGGCACTATAATGACGTCCTGCTGGTCAATGTCCGCAGCGGCCGCGTGATGCAGGTCCATCGGGGCTTCTTCTGGTAACAGGCAGGATCGAGGAATGAAGAGCGGCTCCGGGCGAAAGTCCGGAGCTGTTTTCATGTGAGCAGAGAACGCGCACAGACGCGCGCGCACGCCCGTTGGTCCGCTTGGCTTTTCTGTCGGAAGTCCCCTTGGCCGC
>JAEZCS010000071.1 GCA_023433445.1 Pseudomonadota bacterium
GTGCCGGTAAGCTCGGTAATCCGGGTCTTCATTTCACCATTTCCCCTTTAATCAGGCCGCTTCCGCCTCGCTCCACCCCAGTTGGGCGAGCAGGGGATATTGCGCTGCCAATTCTTCTGCGTGCGCAGACGCCGCCGTTCCGCGCAGCGCCCGTGCCTTGATACCATGATAGATGGCAGCCAGCCGGAAAAGCGCGAAGGCACGGTAGAAGCCGATATGGCCGATGCCGTCCCGCCCGGTCCTGCGGCAATAGGCGGCGATATAATCCTCTTCCGGCATCAGCTTCAGCGTGGCAAAGTCAGCGCCGCGCAGGCCCGACAGGATGGCGGGCGGCAAGCGATACATAATCAGATGATTGACGAAATCCGCAAGTGGATGGCCCAGCGTCGAAAGCTCCCAATCCAGCACTGCGGCCACGCGCGGCTCGGTCGGGTGGAACACCATATTGTCGGCGCGATAATCGCCATGAACGATCCGGCTTTCATCGCCTGCAGGGATATTGGCTGGCAGCCATTCGATCAGCCTGTCCATATGGGCGTCGCGGCCCGCCGCTTCGTCGCTCAGATACTGGCGCGACCAACGGGCGATCTGCCGCTCGAAATAATTGCCCTTTTTCCCGAAATCATCGAGACCCAATGCTACTGGATCGAAATTGTGAAGTTGCGCCAAGGTCGCGTTCATGGCATCGAAATAGGCGATCCGCTCTTCCGCCGGGACGGCTTCGAAACGGGAATTCCAGAAGACTCGGCCCTCGACGCACTCCATGACGTAGAACCAGCTGCCGATCACGGCATCGTCGGTGCAAAGCCCATAGATGCGCGGCACCGGAAAACCCTCCTTGCCCAGCGCGCCCATAACCCGCGCCTCACGATCCACGGCATGGGCGCCCGGAACCGTCACACCGGGCGGCTTGCGGCGCATGACGAAGGATCGCCCGGGTACGTCGAGCCGGAAAGTCGGATTGGACTGCCCTCCCTTGAACTGGCGAACGGTCAGCCGTCCCTCCACCTCCGGCACATGCTCCTTGAGCCATGCCTGCAACGCGCCTTCATCGAAACGGTGCGCCTCGCGCACGTCGGAAAGCCCGGCGTTCAGTTCCTCGGCATTCATGATCTGGCCAGCACCTCGCGCTTGATCTTCTTGGCGAGCGACCATTTATGGACCTCGGTCGGCCCATCATAAATGCGGAAAGCGCGAGTCTCGCGGAAGATCTGCTCGACGATCGTGTCATGGCTGACCCCGGTCCCGCCCATCACCTGAACACAGCGGTCGGCCACCCGGAACAGCGCTTCCGACACCGCCACCTTCGCCATCGAGCTTTCGGTGATCGCCTTTTCGCCCGCGTCCAATATGTCCGCGCACCAGTCGATCATAAGTTCGCACTGCTTCAGGTCGATAAGGTTGTCGGCCAGCATGAAGCCAACGCCCTCATGGTCGATCAGCGGCTTGCCAAATGCCTGCCGCTTCACCGCATAGGCCGCCGCAATTTCATTCGCACGGCTGGCGGCGCCCAGCCAGCGCATGCAGTGCGTCAGCCGTGCCGGGGCGAGCCGGACCTGCGCATAGGCAAAACCCTCATGGGGCGCGCCCAGCACCGCTTCAGGCGGCAGACGGAGGTTGTCGACCTTCACCACCGCATGGCCGCCCGGCATCGAACTGTCGATCGTACCGATCAGCCGCTCCTCTATCAGCGCCGGATGCGGCAGCGGTACCAGGAACATCGTGGCAGCCGCCGCGCCATCTTCGCGCTCCGTCTTGGCCATCAGGATCGCGAAGCTGGCCCCAGCAAACCCAGTGGCGAACGCCTTGCGCCCATTGACCACCCATTCCCCGCCCTCAAGCTTTGCAAGGGTCTGCATCATCGACGGGTCCGATCCCGTCCCGCCATCCTCCGCCGGTTCGGTCATCAGGAAGCAGGAGCGCCCGTTCCCGGCGATCATCGGATCGAGAAAGCGGCGCTTCTGTTCCTCCGTGGCGACCTTGCCCAGCAGGAACATATTACCTTCGTCGGGCGCGTTGGTGTTGCAGGCAAGCGGCCCCAGCGGCGACAGCCCCGAAGCGCGCAGCACGCGCGCCGTCGCCCGGTGGCTCAGGTGCGTTCCGTCCGCGCGTATATGCGGCGTCAGGACACCTGCCTCACGCGCCTTGCCACGCATTTCCTGGACCAGCGCGTCCAGCGGACCATGATCATCCCGGCGGCCATCCGTCTCGTAGGGGATGACCATATTGCGGACGAAACTCTCGACCTTGCGGGCAATCGCCGCGTCATCGTCATGATCTGCCATGGCCGTCTCCGCTTCTCTGGTTGCTTGGCGCTTGCCAAGGGAAGAAGCACAATGCAAGGTGTAATTAGAAAGCCGTTGAAGAGCTTGGTGCCCCCCTTAGCGTAGCAGGTCGGGCGGAGAGGACCGATAAAGATGAAGCAGCTGCAACTCCGCAAGGAAGTGCATCACGGCAGGTTGGTCGATTGCTATCAGGACCGACCCACAGACATTCACGCCATGTTCCTGGACGCTGTCAGGCGGTCGCCTAATGCCATCGCACTGGTCGAAGGCGAACAGCGGTGGAGCTACACCTTCCTCGCCGCCCGCGTCGCCATCTGCGCGGCGCGCCTGGCATCCCTCGGCCTGGCGGCTGGCGACAGGCTGGCGATCCTGCTCTCCAACCGCGCCGACTATTCCACCCTGCTGCTGGCCGCCGCGAGGCTCGGCCTGATCGCCGTTCCCATGAATATTCGCCAGCGCCCCCCCGAAACTGCCTATATGCTGAACGACAGCGGCGCGGCAGCGATCATCTATGATGACGAGTTGGAGGAGCAGCTGCCCGCCCGCTCCGACCATCCACAATTGCATCACTGGCTGCGCTATTCGGACGAATCGACGCTATGGTCCAACGCCAAGGCCGAGCCGCTGACGGACGCCCCGCTCCGTTCCGCCGTAGGCGAAGATGATCCCTTCTGCATCCTCTACACGTCCGGCACTACCGGCCGTCCGAAAGGCGCGGCACTCACGCATCTCGGCCTCGTCACGATCTGCATCGGCAGCCAGCAGCATCTGGAATTGCGGGATGGCGAGTCGATGATCCTCGCCGTGCCAGCCTCTCATGTGACCGGCATCGGGCTAGTGCTGATGCTCAGCATCCGGGTGGCAGGCAAGGTGGTGATGGAGCAGGCATTCAAGGCCCGGCCCTTCCTGGAACTCGCGCAGGCTGAACGCATGAGCTACGCCATCATGGTTCCGGCCATGTACAAGCTGTGCCTGATGGAGCCGGACTTCACCGACTTCGACTTGTCGAGCTGGCGGATCGGTGCGTTCGGTGGCGCCCCCATGGCCGAATCCTGCATCGAGGCATTGGCCGCCCAGCTACCGCAATTGACCTTGGTCAACATCTACGGGTCAACCGAAACTTCCTCTCCGGCCGTCATGATGCCGCTCGGCGAATGTCCCACTCATCCCGACAAAGTTGGCAAGGCCCTCCCTTACGCCGATATCCTCATCATGGATGAGGAAGGCCGCGAACTCCCGCGTGACGAACAGGGGGAGATCTGGATCGCCGGAGCGATGACCATACCGCGCTACTGGAACAACCCGGAAGCAACCGACCGAGGCTTCACCGGCGGATATTGGAGGTCCGGCGACATCGGGACCATGGACGCAAACGGTTACATCCGCGTACTCGACCGGATGAAGGACATGATCAATCGCGGCGGCTTCAAAATCTATTCGGTAGAGGTCGAAAACATGCTCATGTCCCATGAGGCCGTCACCGAAGCCGTCGTCGTGGGCAGACCTTGTCCCGTACTCGGCGAGCGAGTCGAGGCCTTCGTAGTCGCCCCCGGCCAGGCAGACGGCAGCGCCTTGCGCGACTTCTGCGCACGAAATCTGTCCGACTACAAGGTCCCCGACCATGTCTACATCGTCGAGGGGCCGCTCCCCCGCAATCCCAACGGCAAGCTGCTGAAAACCGCCGTTCGTGATTGGCTGCCCGATGTTCAGCCGGCCTAAAGTACATCCGTCGTTGTCATATCTTGCGGCGGCCGGTGAAATGCGTTAGGATGTTTTCATTAACCGATCCGCCAAAGCTTTCGCTGGCAACTGATCGAAACGACGGTCGGCGATATATGCACTCAGGAGAGTTTACATGACCACCCAGTTCCGCCCCGTGGCCCCGCCGCAGATCATCGAAAACGCCTACACCGACGACCAGCATCGCCGCATGCTCAATATCGTGCGGGAAAACGGTCCCTGGTCCTTGATCCTGGCCCAACATTTCAAATCACCCGAAGAAGTCGTCGCCACCACATCCGGCAGCTTGCCGGAGGGCTTCACGCCGACTTGGGACATGTTCCTCTCGCCGGTATTCCGGGGCTATTTCGCGCAAGGATCGACGGTTCAGTATCCCGAGATCGAAGACTGTTTCTTCAATCACAAATTCCTCGATCTCGTGCGCGGATACTGGAAAGCGGACTATGCCCGCCCGGACAATATGCTGTTTAACATTCAGGGACCCTCTCGCGGCAGCGACACGCCCCATGTAGACGCCACCCGTTTCCGCGGCATCTCCATGCAGACATCGCCAGTATGGCTGATGAACATCATGGTAAAATCGGGCCTGTTCGAACATTGGCGCGCGAAAAAGGCGCAGGTGATCACCTGGTATTACAAGGGTCAGGTCGGCGGCGGCTTCAACTATTGGCCCGACGGTCCGCAGGGCCAGCCCGCCCAGATCAAGGCGCCGATGTGGAGCCGCGCCGTTGTCGTGGAAAACGAAATGATGTACCACACAGCCGAAGCCTGCGGTCCCACCGCGCTGCGCCAGCCCGAAGGCCTTGCGATCAACTCGCTCATGAGCGCCGACCCGCAAGACCCCAGTGGCTGGCAGATCACTACGGACGGCAAGGTCATCCAGAAGATACCGGAAGACGTATTTCGCTTCCTCATCCACTGGGGCGCGGACATCTTCATGGACTATAGCGAATTGAAGCGTTCGCTCGACCACACCGACGATATCAGCAACGACCAGGTGTTCGACATGCTGATCGCAGACCTGCGTGCGCGGGGCGCCACCTTCGAGGTGCCGACCGATCCGCTCACCGATCAGCAGTTCATCCGTCTGCTGGTCCAGACCTATGATCCCGGCAAGCCGTCCATCTTCCCACCGGAACCGGAGGAAGCATTGGCGGCCTGATGGTGCGCACCTTCGGGCTGGAGGGCAGGACGGCGCTCATCACCGGCGCAAGCAGCGGGCTCGGTGCGCATTTTGCGCGCACGCTCGCTGCCGAGGGTGTGAAGCTTGTCCTCACCGCGCGCAGGCGCGACCAGTTGGACAGCCTTGCCGCGTCGCTACCCAGCGCGCGGGCCATCCCGCTCGACGTGCAGGACGCCGCCTCGATCGATCGCTTGTGGGAAGAGGTCGGGGCCGTCGACATCCTGATCAACAATGCGGGCATCGCCCATACGGGGGCTCTGCTGGACCAGGGCGCAACGGAATTTGACCGGATAATGAACACCAACGCGCGCGGAGCCTATCTCGTCGCGCGCGGGGCGGCACTGGCCATGGTTGCGGCAGGCAGGCCTGGCAGCATCATCAACATCGCGTCCATCCTTGGCCTTCGACAGGGAGCTCAGCTCGGCCCCTACGCCATTTCAAAGGCCGCCATGGTTCAGATGACCAAGGTCATGGCGCTCGAATGGGCGCGCTATGACATCCGCGTGAATGCCCTGTGCCCGGGCTATGTCCTGACGCCGCTGAACGAGCATGTCTGGGAAACAGATGTGGGCAAGGCGATGATCAACCGAATCCCGCAACGGCGGATTGGAAGCCCGGAAGATCTCGATGGCGCCCTGCTGCTCCTCGCGTCGGACCTTGGCGCCTACATCACGGGCGCGGAACTGGTCGTCGACGGCGGCCATCTGATCAACTCGCTCTAAACGCATCCGCCCTTCCGGAACGCGCAGCTGCGCTCTTGACGTTGGCGTGCTCCGTGTTGCTTCCTCGCTCATGGAAGGAACCCGATGCGCATTCTCGTCCTTGGCGCGACCGGCTATCTCGGATCGCACATCGCCCGGCATTTCAAGGCTTCAGGTCATCAGGTCAGCGGCCTTAGCCGCACAAGCGAAGGCGATAGAACGCTGGCCGATCAAGGCATAATCCCGGTACGCGGCGACCTTTCGAATCTGGACGCTGTCATCGACATGATGCGTCAGCACGATGCCACCATCTACGCCGCCCAATTGCTCCTTCAGCAGGAACATGACACCGTCAGGGGCCTGCTCAGTGCCATTGAAGGGCGCGGTCATCAGTTCCTCTTCACCAGCGGCACCGGCATTTTGTCGCAACGTACGGACGGGCTGTGGAGCGAGGACAGCTTTGCCGAAGACGACCCCTTCCAACCGTCCAAATATATCGCCCTTCGCCTCGACACCGAAAACATGGTCCGCCGCGCCGGAGCGTCGGGAAGCGTCCGCGCCATGGTGGTCCGGCCGCCGATGATCTGGGGGCATGGCGGCTGCGGGCATCTGCGCATGTTCTACAAGGACGCGGCGCACACTGGTGAAGTGGGCTATCTCGGACAAGGCCTCAATCTCTACTCCAACGTTCATGTCGATGATCTGGCAGAGGTGTACCGCCTCGCGCTGGAACGGGGTTCGGCCGGAGCCCTTTATCACGCGGTCGCGGGCGAGCTGAACAACCGCGCTCTGGCTCAGGCAGTCGCCCGCGACCTCGGGATAGAGGCACGTAGCATCGATTTCGACGAGGGCGTTCGCCGCTGGGGAAAGTTCGAAACACTGATCGGCATGGCGACATGCAGCCGCTCGCGCAGCCCCCGAACGCGCCAGGAACTCGGCTGGACGCCCCGCCATCTGGATGTGCTGAGCGACATAGGCCATCCCGCCTATCGCGCGCTGGCAGGTCGGTAGAACATCCTGCGGCCTTCCGCCGACCCGGAAGAGGTGCAGCACCGCTTTAAACCGGCTCCTTCGCACGCTTCAGTGCAGCCATCATCTTCAGGAAGAGGCCTATGCAAAGCTGCGAAACTTTATACGAAAGGGCCGACATCGCCCGTGCCGACCGGCCCATACGCCTGGGTTCCCTGCTCTTCACCATGGTCGAGCCGCGCCCGGGCCATGAAGTCGCCTATAATCGCTGGTATGAACGCGATCATTTCTACAGCGGCTGCATGATCGGCGCTTACACAGTCTCGGGCGGCCGCTACGTCGCCACCCGCGCGGAAAAGGATTTGCGCTTCGGTTCAGGCACCATGGACCTGTCAAAGGGCTCCTATCTCGCGCTCTATTGGATTCTGGACGGCCATCACAAGGATTGGGACGCATGGGCCGTCCGTCAGGTCAACGATCTGCATGCCACTGGCCGCATGTTCAAGGAACGCGACCATATTCACACCAGCTTCTATAATTTCGACGCGGAATATAATGCACCGGGCAGCACGATGCCGATCGAACTGGCGCTCGATCGACGCTATGGCGGGCTCGCCGCCTTCATCGTCGACCTCAATCCGGGCAAGACCAGCGCGGACCTCTCCGCCCTGCTGCGCGCCCGCGACCTGCCGGGCGACGTCGCGCTGACCGGCTCCCCCATGCCGCTCGATCCGACCAGTCCCAAAGATGTGCCCATAGAGGCAAATGACCGCGCGCTGTTCTTGAGCTTTTCCATTGAGGACCCGAAACCGGTCTGGGACAAATCCTATGTCCCCCTCGCCCAGGCGATCGAGGAAAGCGGCATCGGTCGCATCGCTATCGCCTCGCCCTTCATCCCCACGATCCCAGGCACCGACACCTATACCGACCAGCTCTGAAAGCAAAAGGGCGGCCCCAGAAGGCCGCCCCTCACGCCGTTCACAGCAGTTCAAAGTCTTCCTTGCGCGGCCCCTGACATTCATTCCAGAAGTCGATGAGCCGCCATGGCCAGGACAGGAAGTTCCTCTTCTTGCTATTATTGTAATAGCTATAGGCGCGCGGATGGCTCCAGATCATCTTGACCATCTGCGTCTCGACCTTCGTCTGCCAGGCGTCGAAGGCGGACTTGCTGGGGTGCAGCGCCTTCTTTTCCTCGTCATTCACCCAATCGAGGCATTCGATCGCGTAAATTACCTGCCGCTCTGAAATCAGATTCTGCCCTGCCGCATGGTTAGGCGCACTGTTGGGCCCTACCGTGTGGAAATAGTTGGGGAAGCCCGGCACCAGCATCCCGAAATAAGCGCGCGGATCTTCCGCGCCCCATTCGCTGCGCAGATGCTTGCCCCCAATACCGACAATCTCAAGATCGCCCAGCATGTTCGCCACATCGAACCCCGTCGCGCAGATCAGCACGTCCAGTTCGATCTCCCGCCCATCCTTCAGCACCAGCCCATCAGGGGTCGCTTTGTCGATAGTTGTCTGCTCCAAATGCACATGCGGCTGGAGGTAGGTCGGGAAATAGGGCCCGCGATCCAGGATGATCCGCTTTGAAAAGACCGGGAAATCCGGCGTCAGCTTGTCCTTCAGGTCCGGCCGATCCGCGAACATCTTGTCGATATAGCCGACCGCGAACTTGCGCATCGCTTCATTCACCGCCGAAACCGATGGGGAATCCTCGGGCCATTCGGGGTCCAGCAGCACATTGGGATACAGGCCGTCCGCTGCATACCAATAGATGCGGAAACGGAACCACTCCAGATAATGGGGTATATGCCGCATCGCATATTTGACACCGTCCGTGACCTCGTCATTGCCGGCGGGGCTCGGCATCACCCAATGGCGGCTGCGCTGAAAGACATATAGTTCACCCACATCGCCAGCGATCGCGGGGATGAGCTGCGCCGCGCTCGCGCCCGTGCCGATCACACCGACGCGCTTGCCCTTGAGGTCGATCGAGCTATCCCACGCCGCGGTATGCAGCCGCGTCCCCGCAAAGCTCTCCAGCCCCGGGATGGTGGGCCACTTCATCCGGTTGACCGG
>JAEZCS010000104.1 GCA_023433445.1 Pseudomonadota bacterium
GCAGTGGGCGACCTATTGCCGGTTCAGCCGGATTTCAGCCTGACAGCCTGGCCCTTTGTCACGAGCGCGGTCTACGGCTTGCTGATCGCGTTCATCTTCATCATGCCGCCTCTGGCCCATGCGCGCACTCTGCCAGCCGCCGTCCTGTTTCGGGAAGCTGTCGAAAAGCGGTCGGTCAGGGACCGGACCAGCATGGCCGCGGTCGGCATCGCCGTCTTCGCTACCGCCGCTCTGGCTATAAGCACCGCCCGAGAACCGCTTTTCGCGGCTTCAGTGCTGGCTGCGGTTGGGGCTGTGCTGCTGATCCTGCTCGGCATTGGTGCGATAGTACGACGGCTGGCTAGCCGCATCAAATTGCCACGCGCTCCGCTGGCACGGATTGCCATTGCCAATCTCCATCGCCCCGGGTCGCAGACCCCGGCGCTGGTGATTGCCCTGGGTCTGGGGCTAACGCTCTTCGTCACGCTGGCGGCGATCCAGTCCAGCTTGAGCGCTGAGATCCGCAACACAGTACCGCGAACCGCGCCCGATCAGTTCGTGCTTGATATCCCGACCACCCAGAAGCAGCAATTCCTGAGCTTTGTAGCGCGCGCAGCGCCACGCGCCGAGGTCAACATCGTGCCCGCTCTGCGCGGAACGATATTGGCATATGGCAAGACGCGCGTCGCCGACCTTCGCGAACTGCCGAAGGACGCCTGGTTCCTGCGCGGCGAGCGTGGCATCACCTACAGCGATACGCTGCCGGAGGGGTCCGATCTGGTAGAAGGCGAATGGTGGCCCAAAGATTATGTGGGTCCGCCGTTAGTGTCGCTCGACCGAGAGGCGGCAAAGGTGATGGATGTCGGCGTCGGCGATGCGCTCACCGTCTCCATATTAGGCCGCGAGATCGAGGCGCGGATCGCATCCCTTCGCCAGGTCAACTGGGATACGATGGGATTTAACTATATCATGGTTTTTTCGTCTAACAGCCTGCGCGCCGCGCCGCACAGTTTGGCAGCAACCATCACGATGAAGGCATCCAAGGCATCGGAAGGTCAATTGTCCCGAGCGCTGCTTTCAGCCTTCCCCTCCATCTCCATCATCCCCGTCAGAGAGGTCGTGGGCCAGGTCACAGTCCTGCTGCGACAGATGGCGACAGCCATTGTGCTCGCGGGATCGGTGGCAATCCTTGCTGGTATCGCCGTCCTTATCGGGGCGGTCGCTGCGTCTCGGCATGCGCGCGCCTATGACAGCGTAATCCTCAAGACCCTGGGCGCGACGCGCTGGCAGATATTGGGCAGTCAGGCGGTTGAATATCTCCTTCTGGCCGCCATCCTTGCGGTGGTTGCCCTCGCCTTGGGTTTAACAGCGGCATGGTTCGTGATCGTGCAGATTTTTGCCTTTCATTGGTCGCCTGACTGGCTGCTCGTTGCAGCGACCCTGGGTGCAGGCGTTGTGCTGACTTTGGGCGTCGGTTTGCTGGGGTCGATCCCGCTGATGTCCGTGCGGCCGGCTCGCGCGCTGCGTGCCATTTAGCGGGTCGGCATATTTTCGGGTCCAGCCTTGTCGCGTGTCAAAGCCTCTTGCACTGGCAGAATTGGGATCATAAGCAAGCGCGTCACCTCGAAGCCTTTGGGGTTCGGGAAGACAAAAGATCGCGTCGGTTCCCCGGAGACGGGGATTAAAATGGGAACACGGTGAGGAAGGCATGAGCCGTCCAAATCCGAGGCTGTCCCTGCAACTGTAAGTGGCGAGCGCGATATACAGGCGCGGATGGCATCTTGACCAATCCGCCAGCCACTGGGCCGGACGCAAAATCATGCGAGGCCTGGGAAGGCCGTATATCAACCGATGACCCATGAGCCAGGAGACCTGCCGGCGTCTGGTCGCTCTTGC
Organism: Pseudomonadota bacterium; assembly: GCA_023433445.1. Classification (GTDB taxonomy): domain Bacteria; phylum Pseudomonadota; class Alphaproteobacteria; order Sphingomonadales; family Sphingomonadaceae; genus Sphingobium. Next base: position 1,876 of record JAEZCS010000104.1, read on the forward strand.
CTTGGTCCAGGGGATGGCTGCGGCACGGTAACTCCGTCTGAGCGACGAACGAGCGGCTGGGGCCGCATCGGACGCTGCGTGTCGGTCGCCCCTGGCGTCCGGCCGATGCCGGCTGCCGACCGTTCGTGAACGGCACGCCCCCGCCCGGTTGTCGTGCGACGCCGACGGGGGGAAGATCATGTTGAAGTTCACACCGGTTGCGCTTGCGGCCTTCTCTTTCGCTGCGCCCAGCGCCTTTGCCCAACCCGCCGATGATGGTGCCGGCGATGCGGCGATCATCGTTACCGGCGTGGTCGATCCGCTGCGCCTCCACCAGAAGAGCGAAGGGGCGAGCCGCCTTGGCCTCACTGCGCTGGAAATGCCGGCCAGTGTCGAGACGCTGGATGGTGACGCGATCCGCTTGCGGGGCGACCTTACCATCCAGGACGCGGCTGCACGCGCCACCGGTATCGTCAACACGTCCGGAGTGTTCGGTTTCGGCCTCTCTGCTCGCGGCTTCACCGGCCAGAATTCGGTCATGACGCTCTATGACGGGATGCGGATGTACAACAACACGCTGACCTTCCCGGCCGATCCTTGGATGGCGCAGAGCGTGGAGATACTGCGCGGCCCGGCCTCCGTCCTCTATGGGGAGGGCGCTATCGGCGGGGCGGTGAATGTCGTGCGCAAGCAACCCTCCGACGAGATGCAGGTCAGCGGTCGCGTCGGTGTGTCCTCCTATGACAGTTTCACCATCGGGGTCGGTGCGGGTGGCCCGGTGACGGACGGCGTCGCCTTCCGTGCGGATGCCAGCGTCCGCCGATCGGAAGGCTGGATGGCGCGCGGTGACGCCGATGCGGTGGCGCTGGCCGGAGCGATCCGGCTGAAGCCGACCGCGAACCTGAGCATCACCCTGTCCCATGATCATAGCGAACAAAATCCGCGCACCTGGTTCGGCGTGCCGCTGGTGAACGGGAAGCTCGACCGGTCGATCCGCAGGAACAACTATAATGTCGCTGACGCCCGGCTGCGCTTCCGCGACAATTGGACCCAGGCGAAGGTGGAATGGGCGCCATCGGACGCGCTGACCGTCCGCAGTGTCTTCTACCATCTGTGGGCGAACAAATATTGGAAGAATGCGGAAAGCATCACCTATGTGCCTGCAACAGACAGCAATCCCGCGCTGGTGCGACAGTCCAGTTTCCTGGAACTCTATCATATTCAGAAGCAGACGGGGAACCGCACCACTGCCACGCTGAACCATGGCATTGGCGAACTGGAAAACACGCTGGTGGTCGGCTTTGACGTCAATCGCATCAGCTACAAGAATGTTAGCAACAGCGGCAATAATGCGACGCGCTTTGTCGATGTGGTCGATCCCGATCCGGGCCTGTTCATTCACCAAGTCAATGCACCGACCAAGCCACGCTACACCAACCGTATCCGCCAATATGCGGTATTCGCAGAAGATCGGTTGAAGTTCAGCGAGCAATTCTCACTGGTCGGCGGGCTGCGCTATGACCGGCCGGAAATCACCAAGACGGACTATGTGAACGCGGCCAACAACTTTACCGCCACGCCCGATGCCGTGACCTGGCGCGTGGGGGCAGTCTACAATCCGCTGCCCTCCCTGGCGCTTTATGGCCAATATGCGACCGCCGCCGACCCGGTCGGCGCGCTGGTTTCAACCAGCGTCGCGCAGAGCGATTTCGACCTGTCGACCGGTCGCCAATATGAGGCGGGGATCAAGCATATCTTCTGGGGAACGCGCGGCCAGTGGACACTGGCTGTCTACGACATCGTCAAGCGCAAGCTGCTGACGTCCGACCCGTTGATCCCGACCATCCAGGTGCAGGTCGGCCAGCAAAGTTCGCGCGGGGTGGAAGCCTCTCTATTCCTGGAGCCGGTCGATCGGCTCAGCATCACCCTCAACGGTGCGCTGGTACGGGCGCGCTATGACGATTTTGCGGAGTCTGTGGGTGGCGTGCTGTTCCAGCGGACTGGCAATCGTCCCAGCAACGTCGCGGCCAAGACCGCCAATGCCTTTGTGAGCTGGGAATTTGCCAACGACTGGGTGCTGGACGGCGGCATCAGCCATGTCGGCAAACGGTATCAGGATGCGGCGAACAGCCGGATCGTGCCGGCCTATACGCTGACCGATGCGGGCGTCAGATGGCAGTTCATCCAAGGAGCGAGCGCGGCTTTACGCATGCGCAACATATTCGACGAGACTTATGCCCGCGCGACCTATGGCCAGACGCAATGGGTATTGGGCGACCCCCGGACTTTGGAGGCCACGCTCCATGTCGCTTTCTGACGGACTGGTCGTGGCGCGGGGGGGGGCCGCGGCGGGCCCCCCCCCGGGCCGTTGGGAGGGGGC
>JAEZCS010000108.1 GCA_023433445.1 Pseudomonadota bacterium
GGCGGAATTGCCGCCGACGCATGTTCCGGTCGAAATTCGGATCGTCGATGCGCTCCCGCGCACGCCTTCGTTGAAGGTCAGCCTGACCGAAATCAAAAAGATGTTCTGGCTGACGCTGCCTGAGTGGCGCGCGCGACAAGGAGAATGGGGAGGATGACCGTGTCATTGCTGGGCCTTGAAGGAAAGAAGGCGCTGATCGTCGGCGGCGGTCGTGGCATGGGCGAAGCGAGCGCGCTGTTGCTGGCGGAGGCCGGGTGCGACATTGCCGTGCTGGACAGCGTCATGGAACGCGCCGAACAGGTCGCGCGTGAAGTCCGCGCGATCGGGCGGGCGGGCATTCCGATCGAGGCCGACATATTGGATGAGGCGTCGGTCAAGAAGGCAGTGGCGGACGCTGAAAGCGCATTGGGAGGCATCGACATATTGGTGACGATCGTGGGGCAGGCGCTGTTCAAGCCGCTGCTCGACGTGACGCTGGAGGAATGGGATTATGATCAGTCCCGCAACCTGCGCTATTTCTTCGTGACGGCGCGTGCCGTCGCCCAGTCGATGATTGCGCGCGGGGTGGGCGGATCGCTGATCTGCATTGGCTCAGTGGATGGCGCAGTCGGATCGCCGATGCATGCGCCCTACGGCGCGGCCAAGGCGGGCCTGATGCATCTGGTGAAGTCTATGGCGACCGAGTGGGGACGGCACGGCATTCGCGCCAATGCTGTCGCGCCGGGTAGCATCACCACGCCACGCCTGCCCGAAACGCCGGAATCCCGCGCGCTGATGGAGGCTAGCGTGCTGCCGATCGGTCGTCCGGGCACGACGCGGGACGTCGCGGGGGCCGTGCTGTTCCTGGCGTCCGGGCTGTCGGAATATGTGACTGGGCATAGCCTGTTCGTCGATGGCGGATGGATGGCGGCGAACCATTTTGACCCACGGGTCATGGCAACCAAGAAGAGTAACGAATAGGAATGCGGGAAGTCACTCCGCGAGGAAGTTCCTGATCGCCGACAGGCATGCGTCGAAGGCGTCATGCTGCGGCCAGTGGCCGCTTTCGGGCAAGCGCAGTTCCCGCACTTGGGGGATATGGTTGATCAGGTCGGCGGGTAAGCCGGAAGGCCAACTGCGTTCGCCATATAAGAGGAGGGTGGGGCAGGCGATGTTGCGCCACAAGCCCCTGACATCCTCTATCCCAATGTCGGGAAATGGCCAGACGGCGAGATAGGGATCATGTTTCCATTGCCATCCGGCCCTGCCAGCGCGTCGCAATCCATGGCGGGTCATATGACGCGCCTGCGCAGGGGTGAGGAAGGCATGGCGTTCGCGCATCCGCTCTACCGCTTCGTCCATGGAGGCAAAGACGCGCGGGGTGGTGAGGGATGCGGCTTGCCGCTCGTCGAGCCAATTGCGTGCGGCTTGCTCGATGCCTTCGTTGGCATGCCGCGCCTCGACTGCTGGAGGGGCGCCGACGGCCTCGATCGCGACGATCCGGCGGATCGATTCGGGGAAGGTTCCGGCAAAGCGCAAGGCGACATGCGCGCCGAGGGAATGGCCGATCAGGATGGCTTGACGCTGCGGACCCAGCGCCAAATGCCCTGCAAGTGCGCCGAGATCGGACAGATAGGCCGCGAAATCATAGCGCCCGTCCTGTGACCATCCGCTGTTCCCGTGGCCGCGAAGATCGGGAGCGATCACATGATGGTCGGGCAGCAGGGCGTTCGCCAGCGCGTCCCAGCTGCGGCTGTGGTCACGGCTGCCATGGATCAGGATGGCGAGCGGCGCTCCTTCCTGGGCCCATTCGGTATAGCTGAGCTGCATGCGACTGTTGAGGAAGCGTCGCTTGACGGGCTTGATACTGGTGGGGGAGCGGCGTTGCGTGTCGTGCATGCGTGCAGTTTAGAAATGAGCCAAGATGTGCTGACGACCAACAATGACAGCTTTCCATATTCGCGTAATGGCGCGCCTTGTAACCGATTTGCGATGCTTGAATCCATGTTGCGCACAGAATATGGTAGACGTCACATAAATTCCGGTGACCGGCACAGCCGGCGCTTGCAAGGATGATGTAGGAGGCGGGATGAGCGCTAACTCACAGACGGAGGGCAGGCCTGGCGGCAGGGGGAGCGTGAAGTCGTGCCTGCGGACCCTGGAAGTGCTGGAATATTTCATGAAGTCGGGTCAGCCTGCGCGCACGATCGAGATCAGCGAGGCATTGGGAATTCCCAATTCAAGCGCGGACGAGATATTGCGAACACTGGCTGGCACTGGGTACCTCAGCTATAGCCAGACGACGAAGCTCTATGCGCCGTCCTACAAGATTGTCGCCAGTGCCACAGCCATCGAGCAGAGCTTTTTCGGCAGCGGCCGCATCGATGAATTGATGGATGAGATGCGGCGCGAAACTGGCGGGTCGGTATATGTGACGCAGCAGAATGACTGCTGGTCGGAAAGCGTTGCGGAAGTGTCGGGTGGCTGGGCAGCCAGGCCGGATGTCGAACCCTATTATTCGACCGAAATGATCTGCTTTCAGCGTAACAGCTGGCGGCCAGGCACCAATTTTGCCGCGGCCATGCTGTCGCAGCAATCCAATGTCGACATCATCCAACTGGCCACCCGGACGCAGCGGTTGGGCCTGGGCCCGAAAGGGCCGACGCTGATGAAGCATCTGGTGGATCGGATTTCAACGACCCGGGCGCGTGGGTTTGCCCTGTGTCGCAGGAGCGCGTCCATTCCGGTGGACTCCATCGCCATGCCGCTGCGGGTGCCGCACGGCGTCGCTCCCTACGCGATCGGCGTGGTGGGTGATCCGCTGTTCGTGAACGACAATGATGTGCGGCAGATGTTGTCGGGCATGCAGTCGGTCATCTACCGCTATAATGATCGCATCCGCCGCAGCCGGACTGTCAGCGTTCAGTGAGCGCTTGCGCGACTTCCGCGGCGCTGGCGATACGCGCCACCATGCGGAGCTGATCCCGCACGATGACGTCATGGGTGGCGGGATCGGCGGCCGCGATGCAATCTTCCGCGACGATAGCGTGATAGCCTAGGTCGGTTGCCGCCATGGTGCATCCTGCCACGGCGACGTTGGTGGACACGCCGGTGATGACAACGGTCCCTATGTGCAGGCGCCGCAGCAGGGCGTCGAGGGCGGTTCCATGAAAGCCGATGAGGCCGGAGGTCCGCTCTATCAGGAAATCTTCCGGGGCAGGGGTGAGTTGCGGGATGATCTCAGCTGCTGGACTGCCGGTTACAAGCGCGCCGCTCTTGCGCGCCATCGCGGCCAGCATGCTGTTTGCCTGCACGTCGGCGAAATCGGGACGATGGGCAATGGTGAGGTGGAAAACCGGAAGATGGGCCGCGCGAAAACGGGCGGCGAGATCGGCGATGCGGGCTATTATGCCGCGCTCATGGACTTGGGCGACAAGCCCTGAAAAACCGCCCATGCCGGGTTCGATTATGCCGCGCTGACATTCGCTGATGATGAGGGCCGGGCGGCCGTTAAGTGGAACGGACAAGGCCTTGCTCCAAGAAGAAACGCCGATGGCAAAAGAGCGCCGCCTCGCCTCTTTCGCAACAGGTGAGTGGGCCGCTCCACAGATATGGAAAGGCGGTGTTGCCGATTGGTTGTCGTTTTGCAGCCGGTAGACATGCGATCATGGAAAAGTGAATTCGCAGGAGTTGATGAATGGCCGCGAAATATGCAGATGTGGCGGGGACTGTCCGTCCGGATCTAGGTGCGCGCAAGCTGCCGTTGCAGGACAGCCCGGAACTGCGTCAGGCTCTGGCGGAGGGTGAGATCCACACGCTGCTGATGACCTATGTCCATCTGAGCGGCGACGAGTCGATGCTGGATAAGTTCGTGCCGCACATCAAGTCGCCCTACGCCTATCCGCCTGAAGAGATTCCCGCTGAGCTGGTCGAGGAGCTGAAGGAGAAGCTGCTTCATGTGCTGACCACGCCAGGCGCGGCGATGGACGAGGAACTTAGCGACGCGTTGATGCACCGGATGATGACGGCTGGTCTAGCCGAAGAGGTGGCGGACGAGTTCCTGCCGCTGCTGTTCGACCAGATCGGCTTTCGCCCCGAACAGCCCCGCCGCGAGCGCAAGGATCGCAAGCCTGCGCCTGCCGGGTTCAAGGTGTTGGTGATCGGCGCCGGCATGACCGGCATTGCGGCTGGCGTGAAGCTGACCGAGGCGGGCTATGACTGGGAAATCATCGAGAAGAACGAGGAAGTCGGCGGCACCTGGTGGGAAAACCGCTATCCGGGCGTAGGGGTCGATACGCCGAGCCACTTCTACTCCTTCTCCTTCGCGCAGAATTCGGAGTGGCATAATTATCATCCGTTGGGCACGGACATGTTCGCTTACCTGAAGCGCGTGGCGGACGATTATGAGCTGCGGCCGAACATTCGTTTCAATACCCGGGTCGAAAAGCTGGTGTGGGACGAAGGTGCCGCGGTGTGGAACGTCACCGTCCGCAAGAAGGATGGCAGCACGGAAGTGATCCGCGCCAATGCGGTGATCAACGGGCATGGTCCGGTCAACCGGATGAAGTGGCCCACCATCCCGGGGCTGGAGAGCTTTGCGGGGACGCGGCTGCATACCGCGGCGTGGGATAGCTCGATCGACCTCAAGGGCAAGCGCGTCGGCGTGATCGGCACGGGCGCGAGCGCGGCGCAGCTGATCCCCGCGATCGCTGGCGACGTGGGCGAGTTGCATGTCTTTCAGCGCAGCCGCCATTGGGTGATGCCAAGCCCCGCCGGCAATGACGAGGTCACGGACGGCGTCAAATATGCGATGCGGCATATTCCCCATTATCTGGAATGGTTTCGTTTCCGCATCTACTGGTATGCGGCGGACGGCCTGTATCCCAATGTGCTGCTGGACCCCGAATGGCCGGAGGATTCGCCATCGGTCTCTGCGGTCAACGAGACGATGCGCAAGTTCGCGGTCGGATATATCGACAAGATGTTCGCCGAACGGCCGGACCTCAAGGAAAAGCTGACGCCCGATTTCCCGGTCTTTTCAAAGCGCATCATTCTGGATCGCGGTCCCTATTTCCCGACTTATCTCCAGCCGCATGTGCATCTGGAGCAGACCGCCATCACAGAGGTCACGCCCAAGGGGCTGGTGCTGAAGGATGGGCGCGAGAACGCGTTGGCCGTGCTGATCTGCGCGACCGGGTTCGATGTGGCAAACATGCTGGGCGATCTTGAGATCGTGGGCATTGGTGGCAAGCATCTGCGCAGCGAATGGGGCGCGGAAGATCCGCGCGCCTATTTCGGAATGCTGGTGCCGGGCTTCCCCAATTATTTCCACACGGTGGGCCCCAACAGCGCGCCCAATCATGCGGCGGGGCAGAACCTGATTTCGGAGCGGCAGGTCAATTATGCGATCGAATGCCTCGATTGGGTCAATGCGCAGGAGAAGAAGGCGCTGCAGCCGAGCCGGTCCGCCTTCGACGCATGGCAGACCAAGGTCGAGACGCAGATGGTCAAGATGATCTGGAGCCACCCGCGCGCCTACAGCTATTATAACAATAGCAAGAAGCGGAACTTCCTATCCTGGCCGTGGCGGCTCATCGATTTCTGGAACGAGTGCCAGGGACCGCGCAAGGAAGACTTTGAACTGCTGTGAATGGAATGAGGGGGG
>JAEZCS010000119.1 GCA_023433445.1 Pseudomonadota bacterium
GCTTGCGACTAGTGCCTTGGCCACCCCGGCCCTGGCGCGTGACAACAGCTGGTACATCGGTATCGATTCTGGCGTCACCATCGTCGAAGATCAGGACATTACTTTCACCCCTGGTCGCGATCCCGTAACCGGGCTCCCGACTGCCAGCACCACGCTGGAAAATGTCGACTACCACAAGGGTTGGGACGCTGACGCCGTCATCGGTTATGACTTCGGTGGTTTCCGCCTCGAAGCCGAAGCCGGTTACAAGCGCGCCAAGGTCGATCTGGACAACAGCGGCTTCGGCGGTTCTGTCTCGGCTCTCTCCTTCATGCTGAACGGTCTGCTTGACTTCGGTTCGGATGATGGCCTGCAGGGCTTCGTCGGCGGCGGTGTCGGCGTTTCGCGCGCCAAGCTGGCTAACGACCTGGTCAACGACAGCGACACTGGCTTCGCCTGGCAGGCGATCGCAGGTGTTCGTTACCCGCTGACGAACAACCTCGATGTCTCGCTGAAGTATCGCTTCTTCAACCAGGACAACATCGACCTCGTCCCGGCTTACACCAACTTTGCGTACGGTGTGGCTGCTGGTGGTGACGTCGAAACGAAGCTGCGTACGCACAGCCTGCTGCTGGGTCTGACCTACAACTTCGGTGGTGAACCGGCTGCTCCGCCGCCGCCGCCCCCGCCGCCCCCGCCGCCCCCGCCGCCTCCGCCGCCGCCTCCGCCGGTTGCTGAGTGCAGCCCTGGGCCGTACATCGTCTTCTTCGAATGGGACAAGTCGGACATCACGCCTGACGCCGCGACCATTCTGGACAACGCGGTTTCGGCCTACAGCAACTGCGGCAGCGCCCAGGTCATGCTGGCAGGCTATGCAGACCGTTCGGGTTCGGCCTCGTACAACGTCGGCCTGTCGCAGCGTCGCGCTGACTCGGTCAAGGCCTACATGGCTTCGAAGGGCATCCCCGATGGTGTGATGACGACCCAGGCGTTCGGTGAATCGAATCCCCGCGTCGAAACCGCCGACGGTGTTCGCGAACTGCAGAACCGTCGCGTGGAAATCACCTACGGTCCGGGTTCGGGTCAGTAAGCAAGATTTCCATCTTTCGGGATGGAACAAGGGTGAGGGGCTGGTCGAAAGACCGGCCCCTTTTCCTTTGCGAGTGGGCAGCGCGGAATGTCGCTGCTCTCGGCCGGAGAAGCGGGGCGAGCGCTTGATCCAAGCGGTGGCTTGGCATTCTGAACTACATCCGCAACAAACAGCGTCTTGCTGCGTTCGCCAGACATGCTTCATCGGGAGTTGATTAGATCATGAAATGTGCCGCAATCGTCTTCGCGCCGCTCGCCCTTAGTCTTACCGCCTGTGCAAGCCAGGACGTCAGTGCGGTGAGCAGTGGGTCTGCGGAGGCCCGCAGCGCTACCGCTGTTCTTCTGGCCGCCGACGGTTCGCGTCGTGGCGAGGCCAAGGTGACGGAAGCTACGGACGGCCTGCATGTGGCAGTGCGGGCGATGGGGATCACGCCCGGAGTTCACGCGGTTCATGTTCACACGACGGGGACCTGTACGCCGCCTGATTTCACGAGCGCGGGCGGCCATTGGAACCCCACGGCTCGGCAGCATGGCAAGGACAATCCCGCCGGCATGCATATGGGGGATTTGCCGAACCTCAGCGCGGGTGCCGATGGCACAGGCCAGATAGAATTTGTGATCCCTGGCGCCACGCTGCGCACGGGAAGCAATGCTGTGCTCGATGCGGACGGTGCTGCGATTATCGTTCATGCGCAGGCAGACGATTATAAAAGCGATCCTGCCGGAAATGCTGGTGGCCGCGTCGCCTGTGGCATTTTGTCCGCCGCGTAAAGCCACGGGCGCGTGATGGATGCACGCGCTCTATAAGACGGCAGCTATGGCGGGATAAGTGGTCACAACCTCATAATGTGCGCCGCTCTCGGTCAAATGGCTCTCGAACAAGGCAAATTCATCTACTGGAAACGGTGGGCTGGAGAGTGCTGCATGACGGGAGATAAAGCCTTCCGTACTGCCGCCGCTCCGCCCGAACCGCGCGAGAGTTATATGAGGCAGATAGGCCCGTTCTTCGGCGGGGAAGCCCGCCAATACACAGACGCGGTCAATCTTCCGGTTAAGTTGTCCGAGCGCGTCGTGCGGTTGAACGCCTGCCCATAATGTGTGGGTACGTCCCTTCCGCTCAAACTGACCGAGGCCAGCCAGCGAGAGCGTGAAAGGCGAAAAGCGCAAGGATGTCAGCGCTTCGGCAACGTCATTGGCGCGATGGCGGTCGGCGTTCCCTATGAAGCGTAACGTCAGATGCAGTTGATCGTCCTCCTGCCACCGCGCTCCGGCAATGCCGCCCATTAGCGACAGCAAACGCGTCCGAATTTCCTTGGGCAGACATAGGGCGACGAACAGGCGGTGCATGTGGCCGATATAGGGGTGACTGGCCGGGACGCCAGCAGCTGAAGCGATCAAGCACTGGCAATTCGCCTGCCAGGACACTTCCTGTTGGCTCTTCCCTTGAATTGACCCTCATATATGGCGATAATAGCAATATCGGCGAAAGAGCGCCGGCGAAGGAGACTATCTCATGGCCAATTGGTCCGACCCCCGATCGAATATTGCCGGTTTCGGCGGGGCGACAGTGGCGCGCGGCGAAGCTTTCGACGCTGGCCTGCGCAGCTATATGCTATCGGTTTATAACTATATGGCGAGCGGCGTGCTGTTGACCGGCCTCGTCGCCATGCTGTTCGCTTCGAGCGGTTTTGCTGCTCAGATCCTGACCGGTCCGGGCATTCTAAAATATGTCATCATGCTTGCGCCGCTTGCGTTTGTGATGGTGATGAGTTTCGGCATGAGCCGCCTGTCCACTGTGGCGATGCAGGCTTTGTTCTGGGCTTACGCGGTGACGATGGGGCTGTCGCTCTCGTCGATCCTGCTGGTTTACACAGGTACGTCGGTTGCGCAGACCTTCTTTGCGACCGCTGCGGCCTTCGCAGGGCTTAGCCTGTGGGGCTACACGACGAAGAAGGATTTGTCGGGCTTCGGCACCTTCCTGATCATGGGCGTGGTCGGCCTGCTGGTTGCGTCGCTCATCAACCTGTTCCTGCGCTCCAGCGCGATGGATATGGTGATCAGCTTCATCGGTGTGCTGGTGTTCGCAGGCCTGACCGCCTACGACACGCAGAAGATCAAGAGCATCTACGCTCATGTCGCGGGCACAGACATGATGGGCAAGTCGGTGGTGATGGGGGCGCTGAACCTCTATCTCGATTTCATCAACATGTTCCTGTTCCTGCTGCGCTTCATGGGCAATCGCGACTGATTGCGCTTTCGCAGACGAACGGAAGAGGCCCGGTGGAGTGATCCGCCGGGCCTCTTGCTATGTGGGGGTCGGAGCTAGAGTATCGTCCGGAAAAGTGGGAACCGGTTTTCCGCTGAAAACGATGCGAAACAACAAACTAGACCACGCGACCTGCGTCCGATTAATCGCAACGTGCTCTAGGAT
>JAEZCS010000130.1 GCA_023433445.1 Pseudomonadota bacterium
CCCCCCTAAAGCCGCCCTCGCTTCGCAGCACTGCCAGAGCAGCTCTGCATGTGGCCCCTTCGTCTAGCGGTTAGGACGCGGCCCTTTCACGGCTGAAACACGGGTTCGATTCCCGTAGGGGTCACCACCCAGCATTTGCTGGGTTTTTTCATCTCTGCTCAGCGGATTTGCGGGCAATTCCGGCAGGTGCGCCCTTTGGGCGAGGTCAGGTGGTCCACTGAGTACTCGAGGAAGCCCCCTGGTGCTCTGCTCCAGATGAGCAGCTATTCCCATGGTGGCAGCGGAACGTCTGTTCAGGTTTATTCGATCGTCGCTTTCAGCGGGCCTGAAGTACCATGTTGAAGGGCCCCTCAGCGACCCGTTGCACCTTCTGGAATCCGCCCTCTGAAATAATGGCTGCCAGACGCGCTTCGCCGGCCTGAGCGCCCAGGCCTTCGCCGACTTCCTGATCGAGCGAGGTGGGCACGCAGATCATGGTTGACGCGTTGTAATAGAGTCGCCCCACCGGGTTGAGATTGTCTTCCGGCCTGTCGCCCGCAATTGGCTCAACGATCATCCAGCTGCCTTCGGGTGCCAAGATGCGGCGCATGTGCGCAGCGCAGCCCCTCGGGTCGCCCATATCGTGAAGACAGTCATACATGGTGATGAGGTCGAAGTCGTGCTCGGCGATGTTTTTCGCCGTGGCAACCTCAAACCGGACGCGGTCGCCCAAGCTATGCTCCTTCGCATGGCGCCGGGCGTCTTCGATTGACGGTTCATGGAAATCATAGCCTGTGAACGTGCTTGCGGGATAGGCTTGCGCCATCAACAAGGTGGAGAATCCGACTCCGCAGCCGACATCGGCGACCTTCGCGCCCGACCGCAGCTTCGCCTCCACGCCTTCAAGCGCTGGTATCCAGTTCTGAACGATATTGTTGACGTAACCCGGGCGGAAAAATGCGCCGGTTGCACAGAAGAGGCAGCCAGCATGATCACCCCATCGGACGCCCGTGCCCTTGCGAAAACATTCTTCGACCTTGGGCTCCGCTTCTATCATGGCGGCGACCATTTCAAACGCTCCGGCCAGATAGACGGGACTGTCCGGGTTCACGAAGACCATGGCCTGCTCGGGTGACAGGCTGAACATGTCGGAATCCGGGTCAAAATCGACGAAGCCGTTTGCCGCCTGAGCCAGTGCCCATTCGCGCACATAGCGTTCATGCAGGCCGCCTGCCCTTTGCGCTAGCTGTTGCGATGTCGCCGGGGCCTGTGCGAGCGCGTCGAACAATCCGAGCCGGAATCCGATCCGCACCGTTGGCACGCTGGTCGCGCCGCCCAAATCACCCAGCATCTTTCCAACGAAATTGTGGAGTTTCGCTTCGTCAATCGACGTCTGCATCATGCCCTCCTCGAAACAATTCGACTCTCGGCACTTCCTCGGGCGCGACATTATCAGATTTGCGGATACGCGGCACGCGGTGATTGACGGTGCCACTTCGGATGAGCGGCCGAAATCCTGCAGATGGTCGCATCCGATGGCGAGTTGCAATGCGCGATTCAGTATCTAACATGATGGTGCAGGATGAGGGGACCGGAATGACGGGGGAAAACGATGTTGCCTTGATCGCTGCTGTGGCGGCGGACCCCCGTTATTCCAATCTTGTTGGCAGGCGAGCCCGGCTGGGCTGGTTCCTGTCCGCCATCATATTCTTCGCCTTTGTCGGCTATCTGATGCTCATCGCCTTTGACAAGGCGGCGCTGGGTGCCCCGATTGCGAACGGGGTGACGTCTGTCGGCATACCGATCGGCCTGGGCCTGATCCTGCTGGCGATAGCGCTGACCGGCGTCTATGTCAGCCACGCCAACCGCCATCATGACAGGCAGTTGGCCACCATTATCGAGGAGCATCGCCGCGAGGTTCCGCGCGCATGAGGGCCCAGCTGGCGCTCCCCGTCGTGCTGCTCGCAATCGCGTCCCCTCCTGCTTTGGCGGCGGCGATAGAGGGAGAGAGCGCAAGGCAGCCGATCAACTGGGTCGCCATTTCCATGTTCCTGGCTTTTGTGGGACTGACGTTGTGGATCACCAAGGTTGCAGCTGCGCGGACCAGGACGGCTTCGGACTTCTACGCCGCAGGCGGCGGCATCACCGGCTTTCAGAACGGCCTGGCGATGGCGGGCGACTATATGTCGGCAGCGTCCTTTCTGGGAATCTCGGCGCAAATCTTTAACGACGGCTATGATGGGCTGATTTATTCCACCGGATTTCTGGTCGGCTGGCCCATCCTCCTTTTCCTGATGGCAGAGAGGCTGCGCAATCTTGGCCGCTTCACTTTCGCTGATGTCGCATCCTACCGCTTCGCACAGCCGCCCGTCCGCAGTTTTGCAGCGCTCAGTACGTTGCTGGTCGTCAGCTTCTATCTGATCGCCCAGATGGTTGGGGCCGGGCAGCTGATCAAATTGCTTTTTGGCCTGCCCTATACCCTGGCGGTGGTGCTCGTCGGCGTGCTGATGATGCTATATGTGCTGTTCGGCGGCATGCGCGCGACGACCTGGGTGCAAATCATAAAGGCAGTGATGTTGCTTAGCGGCGCCAGCTTCATGGCGCTGATGGTGTTGGCTCAGGCCGGTTTCTCCCTGGAAACCCTTTTTTCGAAAGCGGTCGATGTGAAGACGCAGGCTGCCTTGGCCAGCGGCGCTTCCCCAGCTGAAGCCGCTGCCCAGGGACGATCCATCATGGCGCCGGGTAACTTCATCAAGGATCCAGTGTCCGCCATATCCTTCGGGCTTGCGCTTATGTTGGGCACGGCTGGCCTGCCGCACATACTGATGCGGTTCTTCACCGTTCCCGATGCGAAGGAGGCGCGGAAATCCGTGCTCTGGGCGACGGGGTGGATCGGCTATTTCTACATCCTGACCTTTATCATCGGCTTTGGCGCCATCCTGCTGGTCGGCACGCAACCGGCCTATATGGATGGAGAGGGCGGACTGCGCGGTGGGGGTAACATGGCCGCCATCCATCTGGCCCATGCGATCGGCGGCAATGCGTTTCTGGGATTTATATCGGCGGTGGCGTTTGCCACCATATTGGCGGTCGTCGCCGGGCTGACATTGTCCGCGGCTTCGGCGGTCAGCCATGATCTCTATGCTACGGTTTTCCGGCATGGGCAGGCAAGTTCGGCCGACGAGTTGCGCGTTTCGCGACTGACCACGCTGGCACTGGGCGCCCTTGCCGTTCTGCTGGGGTTGCTGTTTGAAAAGCAGAATGTCGCCTTCATGGTGAGCCTGGCTTTTGCGCTCGCTGCCTCGGGTAATTTCCCCGTGCTGATCCTGTCATTGTTCTGGAGCGGCTGCACCACGCGCGGGGCAGCGTGGGGCGGTACGATCGGCCTTCTCACCGCTTTCGTCCTGACGCTGTTATCGCCTGCGGTCTGGACAACTACGTTGAATCTCGGCCCGGCACCCTTCCCCTACAGTTCGGCAGCCATCTTCTCGATACCTGCCGGGTTTATTGCGATCTGGCTCATTTCCTGCCTCGACGGGTCCGCGCGCGCCAAGGTAGACAAGGCGGGCTATCTGCAACAGCGGGTGCGGGCAGAAACCGGCATCGGGGCGTTCGCCGCGAGTGACCATTGAGCTGGCGTTAGGCGGCTGCGGCAGGAGTCACTGTTTTTTCTGCTAATTCTCGCAGGACAATCTGGCGCGGATGCTCCCTTTACAATGATGTGCGACCATCTTGGTGCTCATTTGAGCATCTGGCTGATCTCCATCTGAGAGGGGCCAAGCTCCACCCAATAGTCAGCCCGCTTGCTTGCCTGCTGCGGATCGGTGCAGCATGATTTTCCGATCATGTCTTATTGGTTTGACCTCGATTCACAGCGATCACTGAAAGAGGCGGTTACGTCGCAACGAAGGACTTGGCTCGTTACTGGAGCAGCCGGCTTCATTGGGTCGAATATCGTCGAATCACTGGTTCATCTTGGGCAAAGAGTCGTCGGCCTCGACAACTTTTCGACGGGTCATCGGCGAAATCTAGCAGAGGTAGCCGCGAAGACAGCCCATGCGGCTGGAGAATTTAGCTTCATGGAAGGTGATATTCGGGACCGCGAAGTTTGCATGAAAGCAGTGGAGGGTGTCGATATCATACTCCATCAAGCTGCCCTGGGCTCTGTGCCGCGATCGATCGAGGACCCGACGACGAGCCACGACGTCAATGTCACGGGTTTCCTGAACCTGCTTGATGAAGCGCGCCGCCGGCATGTTCGGAACTTTGTGTTTGCCGCTTCGAGCTCAACTTATGGCGATGATCCCAATCTCCCGAAGATTGAGGAGCGGATCGGTCGTCCGCT
The DNA here is from genome assembly GCA_023433445.1 of Pseudomonadota bacterium. GTDB lineage: Bacteria > Pseudomonadota > Alphaproteobacteria > Sphingomonadales > Sphingomonadaceae > Sphingobium. The sequence goes on from JAEZCS010000130.1 coordinate 4,325, forward strand.
GTCTCCTTATGCAGGTACGAAGCTGTTCAATGAGATCTATGCGGAGATTTACGCAAGGTCCTACGGCTTTGGCTCCATTGGACTGCGCTACTTCAATGTTTTTGGCCCGCGGCAGGATCCGAACGGCGCCTATGCTGCCGTCATCCCCAAATGGACGGACCGGATGATTGCCAATGAACTGATAACCATCAATGGCGATGGATTGACCAGCCGCGATTTTTGTTTCGTCGACAACGCGGTTCAGGCGAACTTGCGTGCTGGCATTGCGCAAAATGAGGGCCGAGCAAATATCTTCAACGTTGCCGTTGGTCAGCAAACAACTCTCAATGATCTGTTTCTGTTGATCCGGGACCATCTGGCGTCGCACCAGCGCCACTATGACAGGGCTCCGCAACATGCGGAATTTCGCCAAGGTGATGTGCGTCACTCACTGGCCTCCATTGAGCATGCCAAGCGCAGGCTGGACTATTTCCCAACACACAGGATTGAAGAAGGCATTCGTCTTGCGATGCCCTGGTATCTGGCGAACAGCGGAAAATCCTGAGGGATCGCCGGCAATGCCGGGCTCTGGCGTAGTAAAGCTGCTTTTCACGCTTCGCATTCATCGCTGCGGCGCATAGGCGGGATCAAAGGCCGGACGCAGCCGTTCTTCATGCCTTGGTAGTCAGGCATGAGAGGCAGGAAGATCGGTGGCGTCACTTCATTGGCCAAGCCAACTTATCATCGTACGTCATGGCCAGAGTGCCGGAAATGTGGCGCGTGATGCGGCCACTGAAGCGCAGGCCGACCGCATAGCGCTTTCCGTGCGCGACGCGGATGTTCCCTTGAGCGAGTTGGGACGCGAACAGGCGCGGGCGCTTGGTCACTGGTTTGCCAGCAGGGCGGAGGCGGAACGGCCCGAAATCCTGCTGTCCTCGCCCTATCTGCGGGCGTTTCAGACGGCACAGATTTTCCGCGAGGCTGGGGGAGCGCGGCCCGACGAGCCGATCTGCTTTGACGAGCGGTTGCGGGAAAAGGAGTTTGGGATATTGGACGGACTGACGACGTCCGGCATCCGCAACCTCGAAGCTGAACAATATGAATTTCGCCGGATGCTGGGGAAGTTCTACCATAGGTCACCCGGCGGAGAGAGCTGGTGCGACGTCATTCTGCGGCTGCGGTCGGTGATGGACACCATCTCGCTGCACTATGCTGGCAGGCGCGTCATGATTTTCACGCATCAGGTGGTGGTGCTTTGCCTGCGCTATATCATCGAAGGGCTTGATGAAGCGGGGATACTGGCGATCGACCGCGCGGGCGATGTCGCGAACTGTGCGATCACCGACTTTGTCTATGATCCTTCCCATGGGCGCAACGGAGGGCTGGTCCTGCGCCACTACAATGTGACGGCACCGATGGAAGAGGAGGCCACGCCCGTGACGCGTGAGCCCGACGCTATTGCAGGCGCGCGGGGATGACGCCGGAAACGCTCAATGCCGATTGGCTGCGCACGCATCCCTTGCCGGAGCTGGATAGCGATTCCGACAAGAATGCGCGCGGCCGCGTGCTGGTGGTCGGCGGCGCGGAGTTTGTGCCGGGCGCGCTGCGCCTGACGGGCGAAGCGGCGCTCCGCGCAGGCGCTGGCAAGTTGCAGATGGCGACGGTTCGTTCAGCCGCCATGTCGTTGGGCGTGCTGGTTCCCGAAGCGGCCATGATCGCTCTTCCCGCGCAGGACAATGGCGAGATCGCCGCCGATGCTGCTGATGTCCTGAAGCCGCAGCTGACCCGATGCGATGCCCTTGTCCTTGGTCCCGGCATGAATGTCAGCGCCCAGACGGATGGGTTGGTGGCTGACATTCTCGCAGCCACCGAACCGCCTGTCACGATCATCCTGGACGCGGCCGCATTGACCATTGCGCGCGACCTGCGCGCGACCATCGCGGCGCATGAAGGACATATCATCCTGACTCCCCATCGCGGGGAAATGGCTGTCCTGACGGGGAAAAGCGCCGAAGCCATTGCTGCAGATCCAATGTCGGTCGCGGCGCAGGTGGCGCATGATTTCCAGGCAGTGGTGATCCTGAAAGGTGATTGCAGTGTCCTGGCGGCCCCGGACGGCACTTGCTTGTTGCATAAGGGCGGTTGCGTCGGTCTGGCGACAGGCGGGTCGGGTGATGTCCTCGCGGGGATCGTTGGCGGCCTTGCCGCACGCGGGGCGGAGCCGCTTCGCGCAGCGGCCTGGGGAAGCTGGCTGCATGGCCGAGCGGGCCAGGAGCTTGCCGGCACGGTAGGGCCGATCGGCTTTCTCGCGCGAGAACTGCTGCCTCTCATACCCCGGCTGCTCGAGGAACCAGCCCGAAGCTAGCTGACCTTGTTGCGACGTCGGGCGTGTGTTGGAAGGCGTGATCGCAGCTACCGGATCTCTGCGCGGCGGGACATGGCACTGCTGAAGCTCAACGAAAATGAGCGGGATGCCGAAGAGGCGATCCGCGAGCCCGGCGCACCGCGCTGAAGCCGTGGCTTATCCCAGCGCGGCCTGTTTCTCCGCCGCCAGCCGATCCAGTTCCGCCCGGCTCTTCTTCTCGCTTGCGGACTTCAACTGCCCGCAGGCGGCCATGATGTCGCGCCCCCGCGGCGTACGCACCGGGGCGGAGATGCCGCCTTCGAACACGATGTCGGAAAAGCGCTTTATCCGCTCGGGCGTCGAACATTCATAGTCCGTACCGGGCCAGGGATTGAAGGGGATCAGGTTGACCTTGGCTGGCAGCTTGTAATGACGCAACAGGCGAACCAGTTCGCGTGCATCCTCGTCGCTGTCATTCTTGTCCTTGATCATCACATATTCGAAGGTGATGCGGCGCGCGTTGTTGGCGCTGGGATAGTCGGCGCAGGCCTGAAGCAGTTCTTCGATGCCGAACTTCTTGTTGAGCGGCACCAGTTCGTCGCGCACATCCTTGGTCACGGCGTGCAGCGACACGGCAAGGTTGACGCCGATCTCTTCACCAGCGCGTGCCATCATCGGCACCACGCCGGAGGTGGAGAGCGTGATGCGGCGTTTCGACAGCGCCAGGCCATCGCCGTCCATGACGACTTTGAGCGCGTCGCGCACATGGTCGAAATTATAAAGCGGTTCGCCCATGCCCATCATCACGATGTTGGTCAGCATGCGGCCGTCGGTCGTATATTGCGGCGCGTCGTCGGCTTCATCGTCATTGGCCGTCGCCATGCTGCCCTTGGGCCACTCGCCCAGCGCGTCGCGCGCCAGCATGACCTGCCCGACGATCTCGCCCGGCGTCAGGTTGCGCACCAGCCGCATGGTGCCGGTATGGCAGAAACGGCAGTTGAGCGTACAGCCCACCTGGCTGGAAACGCAGAGCGTTCCCCGATCGGCGTCCGGGATGAACACCATTTCATAATCCTGGCCATCGTCCGACCGGAGCAGCCATTTGCGGGTGCCGTCGCTCGACACCTGCGCTTCGACCACCTGGGGGCGGCCGACGATGAAGCGCTCAGCCATCCAGCCGCGCATGGGCTTGGCTAGGTCGGTCATGGCGTCGAAATCGGTCTCGCCGCGATGATAGAGCCAGTGGAACAATTGTTTGGAGCGCAGCTTCGCCTGCTTGGGGTCTAGCCCCGCTTCCTCCAGCGCGCCCTTGATCTGCGGGCGCGACAGGCCCATCAGGTCAGTGCGCCCATCTTCGCGTGGTGTCACGGCGCGTGGCACGGGCACAGGATCAATAGCGCCGGGAATCGGCATCAAGGGGCTGGCGGATGACTGCATGGCAGCGCCCATAGCGGATTTCTGGCCATTTATAAAGGGAGCGTCGATCAGCGCAGCCGGGCGCACCCCAATGCCGCCGCGTCGATCGCCGTGGCCGCGCCGCGCAGCGTATAGGTGTCGGCAAAGGCTCGCCCGTTCGCGCCCTGACTCTGCACGCTCATGCTGACTGCCGAGCGCATCGCCGCGATGATCGCGGCGTCCACGCGAGGGTCGGGCGCCCAGGCGTCAGCCTGCCCCGCTACCAGTGGAAAGCGCCGCTCGCCCACGTTCAGGATAACGGGAGCATCATCGGCCCGGACCCGGCTCAGCCGGAAATGCACCTGTCCGCGCACGCGCTGGCGAGGCCAGTTGCCCACCGCCGCAAACCCATTCCCAGCGCGGCTCACTGGCTTGGCGATCGCATAGCAGCGCGGGACGGCCGGATCGCGAAACGCCCCCCATGCTTCGAACATCCCCAGAGAATCTCGTGCAGCCACAGGCGTCGAGATCAGCAAGGGGAGGAGCCAGACGCGCTTCATGAAGCTGGCAAAGCCCATCATGTCCTCTTTTGCAACCCTTGCTGTCACGAAACGGTCAGCAGGCGCTTGCCGCCGCCGCAACAGTGGCTATGAAGGATCATCCATCATTGTCGCCCGGATTCGACCGCATCCGGGCTTTGCGCAGAAAAGAAACGGACAAACAGGGACATGAAGGCCACAATCGAACGCGCCACGCTCCTCAAGAGCCTCAGCCACGTCCAGTCGGTGGTCGAACGGCGCAACACGATTCCGATCCTGTCCAACGTGCTGATAGAAGCATCCGCCGATGGCGCGATCAAGCTGATGGCGACCGACCTCGACCTCCAGATCGTCGAGAGCGTGTCCGCGCAGGTGGAACAGCCCGGCGCGACCACGATCAGCGCCCACACGCTGTTCGACATCGCCCGCAAGCTGCCGGAGGGGAGCCAGGTTTCGCTGCAGGCGGCCGAGGGCAAGATGCTGATCCAGGCCGGACGGGCCCGGTTCAACCTGTCGACCCTGCCGCGCGACGATTTTCCGGTGATTGCAGAAGGCGACCTGCCGACCAGTTTCGAACTGCCTGCCGAGACGCTGAAGCAGATTATCGACAAGACGCGGTTCGCCATCTCGACCGAAGAAACGCGCTATTATCTGAACGGCATTTATTTCCATGTGTCGGACGAAGGCCAGCCGGTCCTGAAGGCCGCTGCCACCGATGGCCATCGTCTCGCGCGCGTCACCGTGCCGCGCCCCGATGGCGCGGATGGCATGCCGGGCATCATCATTCCCCGCAAGTGCATTGGCGAACTGCGCAAGCTGCTGGATGAGGTGGAAGGGTCGGTCCAGATCACCCTGTCGGCGAGCAAGATCCGCTTCGGCCTCGGCAGCGCGATCCTGACCAGCAAGCTGATCGACGGAACCTTCCCGGATTACAGCCGCGTCATCCCGACCGCCAATGACAAGCTGCTCAAGATCGATCCGCGCAGCTTCGAGGAAGGCGTGGACCGCGTCGCCACGATCGCAACGGAAAAAACCCGTGCGGTCAAAATGACGCTTGATCGCGACAAGATCACCCTGTCAGTCACCAGTCCTGAAAACGGGACGGCAGCAGAAGAGGTACCGGGCGCATTCCAGGGCGAGGGCTTTGATATCGGGTTCAACGCTCGCTACCTGCTCGACATTCTGGGGCAGATCGACAGCGAGACGGTCGAGCTGCACCTTGCGGATGCGGCTGCTCCGACGCTCATCCGTGAGAATGACCGGAGCCCGGCGCTCTACGTGCTGATGCCGATGCGGGTATAGGCGCAGCACGACGATCGCATTTTGAAAGATGCTGATGAAGTCCAGCATCTTGTCCGTTTCGCGATTCTTCGACCGATGCCGGTCCGGCTCTTATCGAGGGTTATTTCAAGCCTGCGCCGCGCCAATATGTCTTTTGGCATAACCGGGTAAGTTTCTTTCAACATCTGTGCGTTACGCCCGTGCCATGGCCCCTTCGCGCACCATGCTGAACGATTCCTCGCGGCCCGCTGATCTTGCGGCGGCGCTAGGCCTTGCCGAAGGTGGGACCGAAGCGTCAGCTTTCTGGATATCCGGCGCCTTTTCCCATATCGCGCGGCTCTGGCCGTTGATCGTGCTGGGTAAGCTGTGCACCGTTGCGCTGCTGCATGTGCCGCTGGGCAGCGTCTATTCGATCCTGACATTGCTGTTCATGCTGCTGATCGACGGCGTGTTGATCGCCGGGCCGCGTGCCGAGCGATTCCAGAGCCAGAAGCCGCATGTGCAGAAATGGCTGATGCTGCCGATCATCCTGCTGTCGAGCGTGACGTTCAGCATGTTGCTGGGACCGGCGCATTTCGCGGGCCCCTTGTCGCTCTCCCTTGCCGCCGAAGTCGCGATGGCGCTGCTCGCAATGTCTGTTTTCGGCGATCGGCGGTTGCTGGGCGTCAGCTACATTTTCGGCACGTTGATCGTGTCGGCCATTCAAGGCGTAGGCTTTGCACAGATCGGCCTGTTGCTGAGCTGCATTGCCGTCATGCTGATCGCGGCGGTCCGTCAGGCGACGGCTGACCTCGAACGGGCCGTCACCCTGCATCAGCAGGATTTGCGTGCCCAACGATCCGACCGGCTGCTACAGGAATATGAACAATCAGGGCGGGGCTGGTTTTGGGAAACGGATCGACAGGGCTGCCTCACCTACCTGTCAGAACCCTTGGCGCGCACCCTCAACATTCCTGAGGACGAGCTGGTCGGGCTGCCGATCACGGACATTATATCGTCCGGCGATCATAAAAATGGGGGAGGCGAACGCACGCTGGGGTTCCACCTTTCAGCGCGGACCGGATTTTCGGACGTTCATGTGCGTGCAGCGGCGACTCGTGACGAGCGCTGGTGGTCGATCTCCGGCCAGCCGGTTTTCAATGAATTCGGCCAGTTCCATGGCTTTCGCGGGAGCGGCACTGACCTCACGGAAGTGCGCCGCAGCCAGGCCGAGGTGCAGCGGTTGGCCCAGTTCGATTCCCTGACCGGCCTCGCCAACCGGGTTCAGATGCTGCAGTCGTTGGAAGATGCCGTGGCGGGGGCGCGCGGGCAGCGGGGCGATTGCGCATTGCTGATGCTCGATCTGGATCGTTTCAAAACCGTCAATGACACGCTTGGCCATCCGGCCGGTGATGCCCTTTTGCGGCAGGTCAGTCAGCGGCTGCAGCGGGTGGTCGGCAATCGAGGGCTGGTTGGCCGACAGGGCGGCGACGAGTTCAAGGTGCTGGTGCCCGGCGGACAGGATCGCACGATCCTGTCGCAACTCGCCAAGACGATCATTAGCACGCTTGCGCAGCCCTATACGATCGAAGGCAAAGTGGTCGTCATCGGCGTATCCATTGGCATTTCCTGCTGCCCGCAGGATGGCGAGACAGCCGACGCGCTGATCCGTAATGCCGACTTGGCGCTTTACGCGGCCAAAGGCGACGGGCGGGGCGTTCATCGCTTCTATTCCTCGGAAATGCATGCCGATGCAGAAGGGCGGAGGCAGCT
>JAEZCS010000138.1 GCA_023433445.1 Pseudomonadota bacterium
GCCCAACTGCGGCAGGCGGCACGGCGGCTCGATCGCATGGTCAGCGAATATGAGCCGCTCGCCGAAGCGCTCGCCGCCCTCGACCGCGCCGTGATCGAAGCGGGCGAGGCGGAGGATCGGCTGGCCAGCGCCGCCGAAGCGCTCAGCTTCGATCCCGCGCGCCTCGACGCCATCGAAACGCGTCTGTTCGACCTGCGCGGGCTGGCGCGCAAGCATCAGGTCGCCGCCGATGATCTTGCCGCCCTGCGTGACGATATGTCGTCAAAGCTGGCGGCCATCGAGGGTGGCGAAGGGCATCTCGCCGCTTTGGAAGCGCAGGTTGCATCTGCCGCAGCCGCCTATCGCAACGCAGCCCAGTCGCTCTCCGCCCAGCGCAAGGACGCCGCCGCGCGGCTCGATGCGGCCGTAGCAGCAGAGCTCGCGCCATTGAAGCTCGACGCCGCCCGCTTCCGCACCACCGTCGCCGCGCTCGATGAAGGGCAGTGGAGCGCGCAGGGCATGGATCGCGTCGAGTTCGAGATTTCCACCAATCCCGGCGCGCCCTTCGCTCCACTGGTGAAGATCGCGTCTGGCGGCGAACTGTCGCGCTTCATCCTGGCGCTCAAGGTCGCGCTGGCGGAACGGGGCGGGGCGGACACGCTGATCTTCGACGAGATCGACCGGGGCGTTGGCGGTGCGGTCGCGTCGGCAATCGGCGATCGCCTCGCGCGGCTGGCGCAAAGCAACCAGATCCTGGTCGTCACCCACAGCCCGCAGGTGGCGGCGCGCGGCGCAGGCCATATGCTGATCGCCAAGGCGAGCGACGGCACGGTCACGCGCACCGGCGTCCATGCGCTCAGCGATGGCGAGCGGCGCGAAGAGATTGCCCGCATGCTCTCCGGCGCGGAAATCACCGCCGAGGCACGCGCGCAGGCGGATCGGCTGCTCGAAGTCTGACACCGCTGTTGCAGCAAGCGTCTCGACAAGCTCGCCCCGAACGGGAATGGAGCAGATATGAGTGACTCGACCGATCCGACCCAGATGACCGAAGCCGAGGCCGCCAATCGCCTGATGCGGCTCGCCAGGGAGATCGCCCGGCACAATCGGCTCTACCATGATCAGGACCAGCCCGAGATCACGGACGCCGCCTATGACGCACTGATCCGCGAGAACAACGCGCTGGAAGCGGCCTTTCCGCAGCTCATCCGGGCGGATTCGCCCAATGCCCAAGTCGGCGCAGCACCGACTTCGGGGTTGAAGAAGGTCCAGCATGCCGTACGCATGATGAGCCTCGACAACGGTTTTTCGGACGAGGACATTGCCGAATTCATCGCCCGCGTCCGCCGCTTCCTGGCGCTGCCGGACGGCGCACCCGTGGCTCTCACCGCCGAGCCGAAGATCGACGGCCTGTCCTGTTCGCTCCGCTACGAAAAGGGTGAGCTACGCCTCGCCGCGACCCGTGGCGACGGCATGACCGGCGAGGATGTGACAGCCAATGTCCGCACCATCAGCGACATTCCCGATAGTCTGACCGGCGAAAACCTGCCCGACCTGTTCGAGATACGGGGCGAGGTTTACATGGCCAAGGCAGACTTCGTCGCGCTCAACCAGCGGCTGCTTGCGGAGGCGGACGAGCCGGAAAAGGCGCGGCAGTTCGCCAACCCGCGCAACGCCGCGGCGGGATCACTGCGTCAGAAGGACGCCGCCGTCACCGCCAGCCGTCCGCTGCGCTTCCTCGCCCATGGTTGGGGCGAGGCGAGCGACCTTCCGGCGGAAACACAGCTTGGCGTCATGCAGTCCATTGCGGACTGGGGCCTGCCGGTTTCCGACATGCTCACCTGCGTCGACACGCTCGACGCCTTGATCGCGCATTATCGCGGGATCGAAGCGGCGCGCGCCGACCTGCCCTTCGACATAGATGGCGTTGTCTACAAGGTCGACCGGCTCGATTGGCAACAGCGGCTGGGCTTCGTTGCGAAGGCCCCGCGCTGGGCGATCGCGCATAAATTCCCGGCGGAGCGGGCGCAGACGACGCTGGAAGCGATCGACATTCAGGTCGGCCGCACAGGCAAGCTGACCCCCGTCGGGCGGCTCACCCCAGTCACGGTGGGCGGCGTTGTCGTGTCCAACGTGACGCTGCACAATGCCGATGAGATAGCGCGGCTGGGCGTCCGTCCGGGCGACAGGATCGTGGTGCAACGCGCGGGTGACGTCATCCCGCAAGTGGTCGAGAACCTGACCCGCGACGAGACCCGCCCCGATTTCCTTTTCCCCGACCATTGCCCCGTCTGCGGATCGGAAGCCGTGCGCGAAGAGGGCGAGGTCGATATTCGCTGCACCGGCGGCCTCATCTGCGGCGCGCAGCGGTTTGAACGGCTCCGCCATTTCGTCAGCCGTGGCGCGCTCGACATCGAAGGGCTGGGCGAGAAGACGATCCAGGAATTTCTCGACCTCGGCTGGATCACCGAACCGGCCGACATCTTCCGCCTCAAACGGCATCGCGCTGCGCTGCTGGGCAGAGAGGGGTGGAAGGAGAAATCCGTCGACAACCTCCTCGCCGCGATCGAGGCGAAGCGTCAGCCGGACGCCGCACGGCTGCTCTTTGGCCTCGGCATCCGCCACATCGGCGCTGTCACCGCCCGCGATCTGCTGAAACGCTATACCAACCTGCCGGGCATCAGGGCGCTAGGCCAAGACATCATCGCCCTCCGCGACAGCATGACATCTGTCGAAGGCGAAGAGGAAACACGATTCCGCAACCGGCTGGACAAGGCGATCGCGGAGATGATCGGCGTCGAAAATGTGGGCTCCGCCGTGGGCCACGCGCTCGCTGACTTCTTCCACGAACCCCATAATCGCGAGGCTTGGGACGACCTGCTGTCCGAAGTGTCACCCCCTGATTATGTCGTCGAAACCACCGCCAGCGAGGTGACGGGCAAGACGGTCGTCTTCACCGGCAAGCTGGAAACGATGAGCCGTGACGAAGCCAAGGCGCAGGCGGAGCGGCTGGGCGCAAAGGCGGCAGGATCGGTCAGCGCCAAGACGGATCTTGTGGTGGCCGGTCCCGGCGCCGGATCGAAACTGAAACAGGCCGCATCTCTGGGAATTCCAGTGATCGATGAAGCGGCCTGGGCGGACATCGTAAGGGCAGCAGGGTAGGGGCGAAACCAACCAGATCCCGTCGTCCCAGCGAATGCCGGGATCTCAGGAGCTTACTGGCACAGGGCGGTGGAGACCCCAGCTTGCACTGGGGTGACGGAACCTATGTTGCCGGAATTAACTGGCAGCTTCCACCTTGTCCTGCGTCTTCGTATCGAAATCCCCAGCGTCATGCCGCTCATGCAGTTGCTCTTCCAGCGGCCCATAGGCCCGGTTCACGATCCGGCCGCGCTTCACCGCAGGGCGCGCATCCACTTGTTTCGCCCAGCGCTGGACATTGGCATAGCTCTGCACATCGAGAAATTCGCCAGCCCCCACATAGGTGCGGTCCAGCGCCAGTCCGCCATACCAGGGCCAGATCGCGATATCGGCGATCGTGAATTCATCGCCCGCGATATATTCATTGTCCGCAAGCTGCCGGTCCAGCACGTCGAACTGCCGCTTCACCTCCATCGTGTAGCGGTTGATGGCATATTCGATCTTTTCGGGCGCATAGGCGAAGAAATGGCCAAAGCCACCGCCCAGCAATGGCGCGCTGCCCATCTGCCAGAATAGCCATGACAGGGTCGCGGTGCGCTTGGCCGGGTCGGTCGGCAGGAACGCGCCGAACTTCTCGGCCAGATAGGCCAGGATCGCGCCCGATTCGAACACGCGCTGCGGCGGTGAAACGCTGTGGTCCATCAGGGCCGGGATCTTGCTGTTCGGATTGACCGAAACAAAGCCGCTGCCGAACTGGCCGCCTTCGCCGATATTGATGAGCCAGGCGTCATATTCAGCGCCCTGATGGCCCGCCGCCAGCAATTCCTCCAGCAGGATCGTCACCTTCTGCCCGTTGGGCGTGCCCAGCGAATAGAGCTGCAACGGGTGCTTGCCGACCGGCAGTTCCTTCTCGTGGGTGGCGCCTGCCACCGGTCGGTTTATGTTGGCGAAAGCGCCGCCATTATCCTTGTCCCATGTCCAGACACGAGGCGGAGTGTAGCTGTCGGTCATTTGGCAATTGCTCCCACGGTGCGAAATCGTTTCGCAGGTAGGAAGTGGGACCGGGCGCTGCAACTGCCTGTCGCTTGCGTTTGCCTGTCGCTCGCGTTGCAGAGTTCCCGTCTAAGTCCTGACGACCAGCACGCTGACGGGCGACTGATGGACGATGGCCGAAGCGTTTGATCCCAGCAGCTTGGACGACAGCGATGGTTGCTGCGACCCGAGGACAATCAGGTCGGCGGCCTGGCGCTTCGCCTCCGCCAGCACTTCATCGCGAACTCGGCCGCGCTTCGTCACCATCTCCACCTGGTCATCGCCGATGCCAAGCTCTTCGCACCATTGCCGCATGGCTTTCAACGCGTCCTCCTGCTCCCGCGCGTCAAAATCGCTTATCAGGAGGTCCGAATAACGAGAGGGCAGGAAATAGCGCACATAGAGCAGCCGCAGACGTCCCTGCGACCCTGCAATCGCTTTCGCTCGGGCAAGCGCTGCGCGGCCATTGTCGGGATCGTTGACGTCTACCGCAACGATGATCGTGGAAAACTGCATCCTTCACTCCTCTGGCGGCCATTTGTTTCTCAAGCGAAACGCGGGATCAAGGATGCCGATGCACGCGACATGAAAGAACGCACATCGGCAATGTGAGGGTGATAGTCGCAACAATCCCGCAAGCTGCCGCTGCTCGCGTGACAATGGGCGGTATCAGGCGCTAGAACGTGCGGGCCGTCGATCCGTGTCGCGCGGGTTGAAAAAAATCTGCACTTGATCCCTTGACCGACAAATTCATCGCTCCATATTCCGCAGCGCTGGCACTCTTCAACAGGGAGTGCTAACAGAAGCTGGTTCATACGGGAGAAGGAACGGCGTCACGCAGATTCGCAGGGGGGTTCCCGCGACTGTCCGCCTGACCCATCCCAAAGAGGGAAAGGTACTCAACATGGCATTTCGTCCGTTGCATGACCGGGTTCTCGTCCGTCGCGTAGAGGCGGAAGAGAAGACGGCTGGTGGCATCATCATCCCCGACACCGCCAAGGAAAAGCCGCAGGAAGGCGAAATCGTCGCCGTCGGCACCGGCTCGAAGGCCGAAGATGGCAAGGTGACGCCGCTGGACGTCAAGGCTGGCGACCGCATCCTGTTCGGCAAATGGTCGGGCACGGAAGTGAAGGTCGACGGTGAAGACCTGCTGATCATGAAGGAATCGGACATCCTCGGCGTCGTCGCGTAAAGCTGCGAACTGAGCCGTAATTCCATTTTCCCGCGGATTTCAGCCACTCAGAACGGTGTGAACTTCGCAAGATTTGCAATTCTCAAAGAGAGGTAAAAGATCATGGCAGCGAAGGACGTAAAGTTTTCGCGTGACGCTCGTGAGCGCATCCTGCGCGGCGTCGACATCCTGGCCGACGCGGTCAAGGTGACCCTGGGCCCCAAGGGCCGCAACGTCGTCATCGACAAGAGCTTCGGCGCGCCCCGCATCACCAAGGACGGTGTTTCGGTCGCCAAGGAAATCGAACTGAAGGACAAGTTCGAGAATATGGGCGCCCAGATGGTCCGCGAAGTTGCTTCGAAGACCAACGACATCGCCGGTGACGGCACCACCACCGCCACCGTTCTTGCCCAGGCGATCGTTCGCGAAGGCATGAAGTCGGTTGCTGCCGGCATGAACCCGATGGACCTGAAGCGCGGCATCGATCTTGCCGTCACCAAGGTTGTCGAGGACCTCAAGGGCCGTTCCAAGCCGGTTGCCGGCACGAAGGAAATCGCCCAGGTCGGCATCATTTCGGCCAATGGCGACACCGTCGTCGGCGAAAAGATCGCCGAAGCGATGGAGCGCGTCGGCAAGGAAGGCGTGATCACTGTCGAGGAAGCCAAGGGCCTCGAATTCGAGCTGGACGTCGTTGAAGGCATGCAGTTCGACCGCGGCTACCTATCGCCCTACTTCGTGACCAATCCGGAAAAGATGGCAGTCGAACTGGCTGACCCCTACATCCTGATCCACGAAAAGAAGCTGTCGAACCTGCAGTCGATCCTGCCGATCCTCGAAGCCGTCGTTCAGTCGGGCCGTCCCCTGCTGATCATCGCTGAGGATATCGAAGGCGAAGCGCTGGCGACCCTGGTCGTCAACAAGCTGCGCGGTGGCCTGAAGGTTGCTGCGGTCAAGGCGCCTGGCTTCGGCGACCGCCGCAAGGCCATGCTGGAAGACATCGCCGTCCTGACCAAGGGCGAAGTGATTTCCGAAGACCTCGGCATCAAGCTTGAAAACGTCACCCTCGGCATGCTTGGCACCGCCAAGCGCGTTACGATCGACAAGGACAACACCACCATCGTCGATGGCGCCGGTGACGCCGACGCGATCAAGGGCCGCACCGAGCAGATCCGCTCGCAGATCGAGTCCACCACGTCGGATTACGACCGCGAAAAGCTGCAGGAACGCCTTGCCAAGCTGGCTGGCGGCGTGGCCGTCATCAAGGTTGGCGGTGCTTCGGAAGTCGAAGTCAAGGAGCGCAAGGACCGCGTCGATGACGCGCTGCACGCAACCCGTGCAGCCGTTGAAGAAGGCATCGTCCCCGGTGGCGGTACGGCTCTGCTCTACGCAACCAAGGCTCTGGAAGGCCTGAAGGGCGTGAACGACGACCAGACCCGTGGCATCGACATCATCCGCAAGGCAATCGAAGCGCCGCTGCGCCAGATCGCCCAGAATGCGGGCGTCGATGGCGCCGTTGTCGCCGGCAACCTGCTGCGCGAGAATGACGAGACCCAGGGCTTCAACGCCGCGACCGACACCTATGAGAACCTTGTCGCCGCTGGCGTCATCGATCCCACCAAGGTCGTCCGCGCTGCTCTGCAGGACGCCGCTTCGGTTGCCGGTCTGCTGATCACCACTGAAGCCACCATTGCCGAGCTGCCTGAAGACAAGGCTGCCCCGGCTGGCATGCCCGGCGGCATGGGTGGCATGGGCGGCATGGACTTCTAAAGCGATCGTCGCGGTTGGGCCATGGCCTAACTGTGGTTCGATCGCGATGGCAAGATCCATCGTTCTAGCGAACAGGGAAGGGCCGGGGAGCAATCCACCGGCCCTTTCTGCATTTTGACCCGGCAGCGGATGGTCGCCTGTTTCCCGACACGGCCGCGCCGACTGGTCTCCCAAGGTCAACTCAACAGTGGCGGCGTGCAAAGCGGCCCGCCCGGCACGGGCAGCCACTGATTAGCTCCATTTCGGGTATCTTCCTCTCCTGAATTTACCAAATGGAAATCATGTTTGGTCAAAGATGGCGGAGACGTGCCACGCCTCTTCCATCACTGGAGCGCAAAACTGCGCGCGCATCTTGCGCCCGATACTCAGCAAAGCGCTGAGGTGCAGGACAGCCTTGTCAAATCGCTCTATGCATCACCTGCATCGCTGATGATCGGGGCATTGGCTGGCGGAGCGCTCAGCTTCGTCGTAGCCTACCATGCCGACCGCGCCGAAATTACGACCATTGCAGCGCTCATTTTTCTGGTCGCGATCACCCGATCCGTCTCTGCCGTCTACTTCCTGCGGCAATTGGCTCATCATGAAGGACCGACGCGGCAAACATGGGGCCTGGCATATGAACTGGGAGCATGGGGTTATGCCGCGCTTCTCGGACTTCTCGCCTTTTCCACGCTCATCCTGACAGGCGACGCATCGCTACACATTCTGAGCGTCTGCCTTGTAGCAGCCTATTCGGGCGGCATCGCCGGGCGCAATGCGGGGCGGGTGCATATCGCTGTTGGCCAGACATGTTTTGCGCTGCTTCCCACGTCGCTGGGCCTCTGCATCGCGGGTGGGCTGGGCTATTGGGTCCTGGCGACAATGTTGTTCCTGATGATTTTCGCCATGGCGGAAATCACCCGCACGACACACCGGATCGTCGTCGAGGCATTGCAGGGCAATTACGAAAAATCGCAGCTCGCCGCCAAGTTCGAGCGGTTGGCGCGGTTTGATAGCCTCACCGGCGTCGAAAATCGCATGGCAATGCAGATGAGGCTGCGCGAGTTGTTCGACCAACGCGGATCCGATCAGGATCCCATGGCGGTCTTCTGGATGGATCTTGATCGCTTCAAGGAGATAAATGATTCGCTGGGGCATATCATCGGTGATCAACTGCTCTGCACCGTAGCAGCGCGTCTTTCACACGCGCTGGACGGCCGCGGCCATGTCGCTCGTTTCGGTGGGGACGAGTTCATCCTGATCTGCCCTGGGGCCAATCGAGCGTTGGCAGAAGAGATCGCGCACGATGTCATGGCGGAGTTCGGCCATGATTTTGACGTCAGCGGCTATCATCTGACGGTGACAGCCTCGATGGGCATCGCAGTTGCCCCGGATGATGGGCGCGATAGCGAAAAGCTGCTGCAACATGCCGACATGGCGCTGTACCAGGCAAAGCGAACGGGGCGCAACCGGCACGCCCATTTCGACTGGGCCATGAAGGAGCGGCAGAATCGAACTTACGAGCTCGAAATGGGGCTCCGGAGCGCAATGGCGAATGGGGAGCTTTTGCTCCATTATCAGCCGATATTCGACACTGTCACTGGCAAGATCGCCATCTGCGAAGCGCTGATGCGGTGGGATCATCCCACCATGGGGCGTATTTCGCCCTCCGAATTCATACCTGTGGCGGAAAGCTGTTCGCTCATCGAGTCGATAACGGCTTGGGCGCTGGAACAGGCATGCCGGGACGCGATGCAATGGGAAGAGCATGTCCGAGTCGCCGTCAATATCTCGCCTGCACTCATCAAGAGCGACGGGCTTCCGCGCGCGGTCATCGCAGCGCTCATGGGATCGGGCCTGAAGGCCAAGCGATTGGAACTGGAAGTCACCGAATCTATCTTCTTGGAAGACAGTGGCAGCACCAGCCTCATCCTGTCAGAACTCCAACGCATTGGTTTGCGCCTCGCCTTGGACGATTTCGGGACAGGCTATTCCTCGCTCGGCTACCTGCGTGATTATGCGTTCGACACGCTCAAGGTCGATCAGAGCTTCATGCGAAGCGTTGGGGAAGAAGGGCGAGACCGTGCGATCGCGCAATCCGTCGCGTATCTGGCGCACTCACTGGATGTGGAAACAGTAGCCGAGGGCATCGAGACGGAAGAGCAGCTACGCTACGCGCGTGAACTGGGCTTCAGCAATGTGCAAGGCTTTGTTCTAAGCCGGCCGATGCCGGCCGATGATCTGCTCAAGATGATGGCCGAAATGAAGCGTGAAAAAACCAACGTCGTCACATTGATGCAGAACCGCCGTCGCGCCTGATCTTATTTGGTGAGGCGGGTTTGGGCCGAGGCAAGGCGCCGCATCATTCGCAAATCCTTGGGATCGAGCTTAAGCGCCGTCGCAGCCCAATTTTCAACGATGTCCTTCAATTCGGCATAGTCGAGCGGATCGACGCGGCGGCCGGCTTCGAAGACACCGACATGGCCAGCATGATGGGGTCGGTTGCCGGCGATATAATTGCGAACCGCCTGCTCGCCTTCACCATCCTCGGCAAGGATGGTGACGACGCCCATGTCGTACATTTCTTCGGCGGTATAGACTTTTCCAGACAGGATCATGCGCTCTGCCATCCGACGCCCGAGCTTCCGGGCCAGAATGGAATAGGCGCCCATGCCGGGGAACAGCCCGAAGAGCATTTCGGGCAGACCAAACCGGGCTTTTCGCTCCGCAACGACGACATCAAAACAAAGAAGAGCTTCGAAACCGCCGCCTAGGGCATCTCCCTGCGCAAGGGCGATGGAGATGAGGGGCATGTCGGCATTTCGCCATGCGCGGTGAACCACATCGATGCAGGCATGACCATATTTCACCAAACCGGGCAGGTCGCCACGCTCGATGCAGCCCGCGAACAGTTCGAGATCGCCGCCCAGGTTGAAGACGCCTGGAAAGCGAGACCCGAGCACCATATATTTGAGCGGCAATGCGCCCTCGTCGAAGAGGCGCTTGGCCTCTGTCTGCCAAAGCCGGATGTCGCGCAGCATCGGCAGATTATAGTTCGGCCTATTCGCGGGGGTCATGAACGCCCAGAGGGTGTCGATCGGCTCTTCGAATGTCACGTCGACCTGCCCAAGGTCGAAGAGCATCGAATGTCCGCTCTCTCGTGCTTGTAGCGAGGCCCCGGCGGCGACGGGATGAATGTCTGCGACAGGCAGGTGCATTGGCGAAACGTCCTCCACCTCATCGCGTGCCGGATTAAACCGTCCGGAATCAATCATCTGTGCCCCCGCATTTCGAACCAAGGTGAGGAAAACAATATTGTCGCTTTGATGCAACCGTCCGGGGGTCAATTGATACTCCGTTAACCCTTTTTATTGCCGACTGTTGCCGCTAAGTCCCCAAAAAGACGCGCCTGTTGTGGTTAACGTTGCATTAATGCAACAAATCTCGCTAAGCAATTTTCGGGCAATGATGGCATCAGGTCTTTGTTAACCATTATTAATTATGACGAGGTGCATGGACAGACATCGCACCGATCGCCAGATTGTGACGCTCCTGCTTCATGATGAAGAGGGGACGAGCTGGCACCTCAGCTTGGCTGCTGATTGCCTTCGCTTTATCGGCAATTATCGTCGTGTGAAGGGTTTTGACATCGATGCGGTGGTAGCCTTCGACGGTTTGCGCAAAGCGGGTTGATCCCGGCGGCTGATCTGCAAAAAGCGGCTCCCACTTGTCTGCGCGATGTTCTAGAGCGCGACACGTGACTAAAACCCGCTTCTCCTTCGCGATCGCCGCAACTGACGGCAGGGCCCGCACGGGCACAATCCACATGCGCCGGGGCGAAATCCGAACGCCTGCTTTCATGCCCGTCGGGACGGCCGCTACGGTCAAGGCCATGCGCCCGGCAGAGGTCCGCGCTACCGGCGCTGATATCATCCTCGGCAATACCTATCACCTGATGCTTCGTCCTGGTGCGGAGCGCGTTGCCCGGTTGGGAGGGCTGCATGGTTTCATGGGTTGGGAACGGCCTATCCTGACCGATAGCGGCGGCTATCAGGTCATGAGCCTGTCGGCGCTTACTAAGTTGAGCGAGGATGGCGTCGCATTCGCCAGCCATATCGATGGTTCCCGTCATATGCTGACGCCTGAACGCTCGATGGAAATCCAGCGTCTGTTAGACAGTGATATCGTGATGGCCTTCGATGAATGCACGAAAAATGGCTGCACCCACGATGAGGCAGCGCTCAGCATGGAGCGGTCGATGCGCTGGGCAAAGCGGTCCCGTGATGGCTTCGATGCAGGTGAGGGGCATGCCGAACGAGCGGCGCTCTTTGGCATTCAGCAAGGATCGCTTGACGAAAATCTAAGGCGTATCTCTGCGCAAAAGCTCACCGAGATCGGTTTTGACGGATATGCCGTGGGCGGACTTGCGGTAGGGGAGGGGCAGGATGCCATGTTCGCATGCCTCGATTATGCACCCGACATGCTTCCGCAGGACAAGCCGCGCTACCTAATGGGCGTGGGCAAGCCCGATGACATTGTTGGCGCAGTCGAACGGGGCATCGACATGTTCGATTGCGTTCTGCCGACCCGCAGCGGTCGCAATGGTCAAGCTTTCACCTGGGCAGGGCCGCTCAACATCCGCAACGCGCGTTTCGCCGAGGATCTTTCGCCGCTCGATCCGCGCTGCACTTGCCCTGTCTGTGAGACGTGGAGCCGCGCCTATCTGCATCATCTGGTGAAATCGGGAGAAATGCTGGGTGCGATGTTGATGACGCAGCACAACATCCATTTTTACCAGGCGTTGATGCAGGCAATCCGGGACAGTATTGCGCAAGCTCGGTTCGCCGCCTTCGCATCGGATTTCCGGCGCGATTATCAGCGAGTCTGAGGGTTAGGGAATGACATTGATCGCGATGGAATAATCGCCAGTGGCCGGATCATGGTTGAGCGGCGCGCGCAACTGTCGGGAAAGTCCCGTCAATACGCGCCCATAGCGCTCCTCGATCCGTGCGCTCATCATTTCTGAGCCACGCAGCGCTGGGGAACTGAGATGAAGAACAGCGCGATCGTCACGTCCTGGCTCCAGTTGCACCGATATGCGCATGCCCGTGCGGGGGTCGGACAGCATCGCCAGCTCAACCAACTCAGTCAGCAGGAATGCAATCGGCACCGCAACGTCCTGGCTGATGTGAAGATTGTCGCTGTCGATCTGAATGCCGAAGCGCCGCGCTTCCGCCGGAGCCGTACCGCGAAGGCTGGCGGAAAGCTCGCTGATCAGCGAGCGAACGCCGACACCGCGATGCTCCTCCAGTTCCGCATAATGGTTGCGATGCACGACGGACAGCGCATCTACGCGACGCTGGATCGATGCATAGGCCTCAGCCGCTTCGGGTTCATGTGCGGCGCGGGCGTGCAAGCTGATCAGGCTGGCGATGATCTGGAGGTTATTCTTGACGCGGTGATGGACTTCGCGCGTTAGTTTGCGCTGCGTGTCCAGTCCCTCGGCCATTTCGGCCTCGTGCGTCGCCACGTCCTCGCTGATTTCGCGAAAGGTTTCGCCGAGCGCAACGATCTCCTGTGCCGGGGTGCGAATGCGGCGCATGGGCTCCAACACTTCGCCAGGGTGATAGGCGGCTACGGTGCGCCTCAAAACGACCAGGGGACGGATCAGCAACCGGTTGACGACGAACCATCCAATTGCCGCCGCCGCGAACCACATGACGAGAGGAAGGAACAGCGAAAGCATGCGCGCAAGCGTCACCGGGGGATCGCGCAGTGTCATGGTGAGCAGAATGTCGGGCGGGTCAAGCCGGGCTGAAAGGCTGGTGCTTTTGCCGTGCAAGTCCCTGGATGGCTGGCTTACGATCAATTGACGATCGCCCTGTTGAAGACTGAGCTGCCGGCTCTGCAGGGCGGTTGTCGGACTCGTTATCGCCTCCAGAGAGGAGCGCGAATAATAGGAGAGCGCCACGACTTGCCTGTTGTCACTGATCACGCGGCTGGCGAGATAACCGGATTCCGGGAGTAGCATCGCTGGAGCACCGTGAAATCGCGCCGTTTTCGCGATGCCTCGCGGTTCAGGTTGAGAAGACCCGCAAATGCGCTCGCCTTCACGGCTATAGATATAATAGCGTCCGCCTTCGCGATCGTGAGAGGTCAGGAAAACGGATAGCCGCTGACACATCTCCGGTCCTTCGCTACCGGTCGACAGCGCGTTTGCGGTCAGCATCAAGGCGGTCCGATCAGAAGCCAGATCTTCAGTCAGTTTGCGCGCGCTCTGCGTCACTGACACGCGCAGGAGCGCTTCCTTCTCAAGATCGGAAGTTCGGATCGCCTGAAGCGAAGCGACCAGTGCGATGAGGCCCAAAGGCAAGAGGGCCAGGGTCAGGATGAGGAACATCTTGACGCCGGTGGATTGGATCAGGTCGTTCAGGTTGCGCATGAGCGATCAACTGGTTTGGACGAAGCCGCCCTGCTCATGCGATGATCAGATATGCTTCGACCCCGGCGGGGCCAGACAATTCAGCGCTTCCAGTCAAAGCCAAAGCGGCTTGCTCCGCATCTACGCCAGTATCGAAAAGCACCAATCTGCCCTCTGCCTGGGACACACCAAAAGTTTCGGCGACCCTTGAGGCCGATGCTTAGTCCAGCTTTCGTAGAAGGTCGAGCATCTCGGCAGGAATGTCTTCGTCAACGGCGCGCTGATACACTGAGCGCAGCACATTGGCGACGTTGCCGCCTTCCTTGACAGGGGGCGAACGCCGCTTGCGGGGCGCGCTGCCAGTCACGCCCGAATCCGGGGTGTTGGCGCCGACATCTTTCCTGTCCCCTCCCTTCACATCCCGTTCCGTCGTTGAAGCAACCAAAATACGCCCCTCTGCAACGCTATCATCGTCAACCGGCTTTTCTTTTGCGGCTTTCCCGCGCGGCGTCAATCGACCGCCAGCGGAGCTTTGCACCAAAATACATATTTCAGTTAAAAAACCGAACGGCAGTGAAACAAATCTTTCTCTCGTTGGTTCCACCCACCGAAGCATTTTTTGCCACCGTCTGTATGGCGGCTGAAAAACGGGCGGGGGCTTGTCACATCGACATTGGCAATCCATCCTTCCGCGCAGCAAGTGTTTATTAGCAATGCGCCCTATGGGCTGGGAGAAGACTAACAGATGTCGCTTGGTCAGCAACTGCACCCCCACCTTCCTTTCTTGCGTCGTTATGCCCGCGCCCTGACGGGCAGCCAGGGTCATGGTGACGCCTATGTGCGCGCGACGCTGGAAGCGATCGTGGCCGCCCCAGAAGAGTTTCCGTCCGACGTCGATCCCCGTCTCGGTCTCTACAAGACCTTTCATGCGATCTGGTCGTCTTCTCATCTGGAGGATGGGCCCATCCTGACGGGCAGCGATGGGCAGGAAGCGGTAGCGCAGGCACGCCTTGCTCGCTTGACTCCGCTGCCTCGCCAGGCCCTGCTGCTCACTGCCCTGGAAGGGTTCACTGTCGACGACGTCGCTTACCTGATTGGCCTAGACCCGGCGGATGTCGAGGCCCTTGTCGAAGAAGCGCTGAGCGAGATCGAGGCGCAGACCCGCGCGAAGGTCTTGATCATCGAGGATGAGCCGATCATCGCGATGGATATCGAAACGATCGTCCGTGACCTTGGTCATGAAGTGACGGCTATCGCTGTAACGCGCGAGGATGCGGTCCGTGAGGCCATGGCGGAGCGCCCTGGTCTGGTGCTCGCCGATATCCAGCTCGCTGACGATTCCAGCGGCATTGATGCCGTGAAGGACATTCTCGCGGAATTTTCCGTGCCGGTCATCTTTATCACTGCTTTCCCCGAGCGGTTGCTGACCGGGGAGCGTCCTGAACCGACCTTCCTCATCACGAAGCCTTTCCAACGATCAACGGTCAAGGCGGCCATTTCGCAAGCCTTGTTCTTTGACGAAGCAACAGCTCCGGCCTGATGATCTGACCGGGTTTCGCCGCAAAAGACTGAACGAGTGGCGGAACCCGAGTCATACCTCCGCGTTATTCAGGCGTAACGATCGGGAGGTATTAAATGGCGGAACAGGAAAAGCACGTTGCTACCGAAGACGCCCGCTCAGGATCGACGCCACATGTAGTCCGCTACATTCTGGGCATATCGCTGCCTCTGGTCATCATTGGCATGTTGATCGTGCTGTGGAGCTATTTCGGGTAAACATCATTGGTTCCGTGGAACAATGAGTATAGGATGCGGACGCAAATATGGCTTTGACGGCTTCGGTTCATGAGGCGAGGGCGACAGCCAGTAAGAGGGTTGTTCCCATGAGCGAAGGGCTTGGCCAAGAGGCGGAGCACCAGGAAGTAGAGCGGCAGTCGCTCTCCGATTCGGATTTCAAGCGCGAGCTGGCTGCGGTCATACCCCACCTGCGCGCCTTCGGTCGGTCTCTTTCTGGCAATCGAGACGTGGCGGATGATCTCGTTCAGGAAACGCTGTTGAAGGCCTGGGCAGCGCGTGGCCGCTTCCAGGCTGGCACCAACATGCGTGCATGGACCTTCATCATTCTACGCAACCACTATCTCTCACAAATGAGGCGGTCCCGCTTCCGTGGCGATTGGGATGACCTGACCGCTGATCGCCTGCTTGCGGCTCCCGCAGGTCAGGACAAGCATGTCGAATTGTCCGATATGCAGCGCGCCCTGCTGCAATTGCCGCAGCCGCAACGTGAAGCGCTGATCCTCGTCGGCGCAGGCGGTTTTGCTTATGAAGAAGCAGCGGAAATTTGCGGCGTGGCTGTCGGCACCATCAAGAGCCGCGTTGCCCGCGGCCGAGCGGCGCTGGAGCAGATACTTGATAGCGGGGACCTTCCGTCAAGGCGCACGCAGGAGACTACCGACACGGCTGTGCTGGACGAGATCATGGACGATGTCGACCGCCTCAGCCGGGGCCGTGAGATCAAGCAGGCATCCGATGTGGATTCTGGTGACATCTAATTCGGACTCCTGCGCACCCTTTCCCGTGGAGAGGGTGATGGGAGAAGGATCATGGTTGATGCTGGAGGCAGAGGCGGCCCTCCTCAGGAAGAGGAACGGTTGACCGATATGATCCACGCGGAACGATCACGCGGCAGCGGCGTGATTTTCGCGCTGGTAGCTATAGCCCTGATCCTGGCAATCGGTTTCTTCTACATCACCAAGGAACGTGAAGACCAAGAGAGCCGTGTCATCACGGAAGCCGCTGAATCGGCTGACAGTGCCGGTCGGGTCATCGAAAATATCGGGCAGCATGCGGGGATCAGTCTGCGGCGGCAGAATTAAGAGACTTCGCACTTCTTGCCTGAAAGTGCTTTGCCGTTGTGCTAAGCCATCTTCATAGAATCTTTGGGAATTTCCTTCACAGTCCGTGCACTGTCGGGTTCCTCGCAGCCGCTGCGGGATAATCCGATGTCACCAAGGTTACCAATCCTAAGGGTAGCAGCGGGAATACGCGCGACTGATGATCAGGCTGTTCAAACATTATGTGCCGCACGCCGTATTGCTGCTTGGCCTGCTTGATCTCGCCCTGCTTTTAGGCGCGGCCGAAGCAGGATGGATATTGAGAGCGCGCCAGATCGGCATGGATGTCGATGGCATCACGACCCGCGCTGCCCCGCTGCTGAGCTTTGTGCTGGCAATTCAGACTGCGATGATTGCCGTAGGCGTCTATGGTACGGAGGCGCTGCAATCGATCCGCTTCGCCTTGGCACGCCTGCTCGTCGCCATATCGCTGGGCGTTATCTTCCTTTCCGTCATGCATTTTGTGCTGCCGGACCTGACACTTTGGCGGTCCAACTCGCTTTACGCCATGGGCCTTGCGGTAACACTGCTGCTCGCCGTTCGACTGCTGCTGGGTTCGATGCTGGGTGGTGAAGCGTTCAAACGACGCCTCGTCGTTCTAGGTGCAGGTAATCGTGCGAACCGCATCCGCGAGCTTGAACAGCGCAAGGGTTCCGGCTTCCTGGTGGTTGGCTACATCGCGATGAATGATGGCGCGCAGGTTATCCAGGAGGCGATCAACCGTAGCGCCATCTATAATCTCGCTGATTTCGTCGTACGGCTGGGTGCTAGCGAGGTCGTTCTGGCGCTTGAGGAAAGGCGCAACGCATTACCATTGTCTGATTTGCTGCGCATCAAAACCACTGGTGTGCACGTGAACGAAATTTCGACGTTTCTGGAGCGCGAGACGGGCCGCGTCGACCTTGATAGCGTCAATCCGAGCTGGCTGATCTTCTCGGATGGCTTTTCCGCTGGGCGCCGCCTGTCCAGCATCGCCAAGCGCTTGTTCGACATCATCGCCAGTTCGATCCTGCTGCTGCTCACTGGTCCAATCATCCTGATCGCTGCGCTCCTGGTAAAGCTCGACAGCAAGGGGCCAGCCTTCTACCGCCAGCAGCGCGTCGGCCTGTATGGCGAGGAATTCTGGATCGTGAAGCTGCGCACGATGCGGCAGGATGCTGAAGTCAGCGGGCAGGCGGTGTGGGCCGAGAAGGACGATCCGCGCATCACACGCTTGGGCTACTGGCTTCGCAAACTGCGCATCGACGAACTCCCGCAGACATGGACGGTGTTGAAGGGCGAGATGAGCTTCGTCGGGCCGCGGCCTGAACGGCGCCAGTTCGTCGAGGATCTTGAACAGCACCTGCGATATTATGCGGAGCGCCACATGGTGAAGCCGGGGATCACGGGTTGGGCTCAGATCAACTATCCCTACGGCGCGTCTGTCGAGGACAGCCGCAACAAGCTGGAATATGATCTTTACTACGCGAAGAACTACACGCCTTTCCTGGACCTGCTTATCCTGATCCAGACCCTTCGCGTGATTCTGTGGCCGGAAGGCGCTCGCTGAGATAAGGCGGCCCGCGGGTGCCAATAAGTTCAGGCTAGCCGAAGGCCCAGTTCCTCGGCCGAAATCCCCAGTCGCCTGATCTGGTCGGCAACAGGGGGCCATGAATCTTCCAGGAAGCGCCGCCGTTCTGCTTCACGGAGCCGCCGCGCCGCACCCTCGGCCACGAACATACCGACACCGCGTTTTACCAGCACCAGGCCGTCATCCTGAAAACATTGGTAGGCCTTGGCGACGGTCAGCGGATTTGCGCCCTCCTGAGCGGCGAGAGCGCGGACCGACGGCAGCATGTCGCCGTCGCGATAATCGCCATCAAGTATGGAAGCCGCGATCGTATCGCGGAGCCGAAGATATACGGGCTTTGACTCATCGGTCATAAGTGCATCAGTGCCATAATACAGCGATGCGGGCAAGGCGATCCACCGTACGCGCGGTCGTTCTCTCCTATCTACTTGTCCCAAACAGAAACTATTTGGTCATAGGTTGGGCGAGGCCGTTCTTCCTGCGGCCGTCCAGGCGTGCCGATGAAGATGAAGCCCGCCAGCCGTTCTGCACCCACCGCGAAGGCCTGGCGAACATCCTCATTATAGGAGGGCCATCCGGTCAGCCATCCTGCCGCAAAGCCCATGGCATGGCTGGCATGCAACAAGTTCATGATGGCCGCGCCCGCTGACAATTGTTGTTCCCACACCGGAATCTTGCTGCCCTCTACAGGAGCGGAGAGAGCGACGACCAAGGCGGGGGCCTGAAGCGCGAATTGCCGCATGGATTCCAGTTCGAGCCGCCCCGCGTCGGGCTTTTCACGCAAGTAAGCATTTTCGAGCAGGACCGCGAACGCCTCGCGCTTGTGGTCCGGAACGATCACGAACCGCCAAGGCGCCAGCTTGCCATGGTCAGGCGTTCGAAGCGCGATCTCCAGGATCTCGCGCAATTGGCCGGCATCAGGGCCAGGAGCGACAAGATCGCGCGGCTTGCCGGAACGGCGCGTGCGCAGAAGCGAGAGGGGCGTGGTGGCGTCATTGAACATGGCGCTCCAGATGGCGCGGCTGAGCACGGGGCGCAAGTGCGCGCTGCTTTGACAGCGACAGGATTTCCGATCTAGGCTGGCCAGCATCCAAGCCTGACGGGGAAGAGATGGCGACCGCATCTGATATGACACCCGTATCCGGCAAGACCTGGCTGGGCCATCCACGCGGCCTGTTTCTTCTTTTCTTCGTTGAGATGTGGGAGCGCTTTTCCTTCTACGGGATGCGCGCGCTGTTGATCTTCTACCTCACGCAACATTTCCTGTTTTCGGATCGTGACGCCGCCCACTCCTATGGCGCCTATATGTCGCTGATCTACATCTCGCCGTTGATGGGTGGCTATCTGGCCGACCGCTATCTGGGGCAGCGCAAAGCAGTCTTGTTTGGCGGGATAGTGATCGCTGCCGGTCACATCATTCTCGGACTGGAAGCTGACGGGTCATCCAACGCCATGGGCCTTGGACTGTTCTGGTTGGGATTGGCGACAGTTATCGTCGGCACGGGATTTCTGAAAGCGAGCGTGTCAGCCCTGGTGGGACAGCTCTATGCCCGAGACGATATCCGTCGCGATCCGGCCTATACGATCTTCTACATGGGCATCAACGTCGGCGCCACGATCGGGCCGCTGATCTGTGGTTATCTGGGCCAGCGTTGGGGCTGGCATTGGGGCTTTGGCGCGGCGTCTGTCGGGATGATCGCAGGCATCATCGGTTTTGTGCTGTGCAAGCCGCTGTTGCAGGGCAGGGGAGAGCCGCCCGATCCTGCGCGGCTGGCCGCGCGGGTGGGCGGTATGATCAGCCGCGAATGGATCGTCTATCTGTCGAGCCTGCTGTCCATCCTGCTATGCTGGTTGTTGATCCAACAGCATGCCGTGGTGGGTTGGATGTTGGCGAGCGCGAGCGTCCTCATGATAGTGTACATATTGTGGGAAGCGTTTGGACGCATGGAGCGGATCGGACGAGATCGCATGCTGGCGGCCCTGTTCCTGCTTTTCGTCAATCCGCTTTTCTGGGGACTATATGAGCAGACTGGATCGTCGCTGAGCCTCTTTACGGCACGCTATACCGACAGGAACATCCTTGGTTTCGATGTTCCTGCGTCGATGTTCCAATCGGTGAACGCTGCCTATATCCTGATCTTCGGCCCGGTTTTCGCGGCGCTGTGGATCGCACTGGCAAAGCGTGGGCGGGAGCCATCTACCCCAGCCAAATTCGGGCTGGCGCTAATATTGGTCGGCGCCGGATTTCTGATACTCGTTGCAGGCACGGGCGCGCCGGGAACACTGACGCCGATCCTGTTCATCTTCCTCCTCTATCTCTGTCATACGCTTGGCGAACTATGCCTTTCTCCGGTCGGTCTGTCGGCCATGTCGAAACTGGCCCCATCCCGGATGATCGGCCTGATCATGGGCATATGGTTCCTCGCCATGGCGCTTGGCCAATATGTCGCCGGGATGATTGCCGGAGCAACGGGTGGCGCTGATGGCACGGCGTCGCGCGATGCGGCGCTCAGTGTCTATGGGGAAATCGGTTGGTGGTCGATGGGCATCGGGGTCTTCGTGATCGCCATCGCGCCTTTCGTAAAAAGGCTCATGCACGTCGGGGAACTGAGCGGCGACGAAGGTGCGGAAGCTGAGGCGCAGCGGGACAGATGAGCTGTCGCCGCCAGGTGGAAGACAAGCCTGCCTAAGCGCTCAGGAAGTTGCTCCCCAAATGTCGGTAGCGCGAACGAACCCACGCTGTCCGCCCACATCAAAGCCGCACCAGCCATTGCTGCACGATGACAGACGGCCGACCACGCCCTTTTCCGCTCGAAAGACCGTTCGTGCGCCTTCATTGGCAGCCTGCCGCATCGGTGCGGCGGATGCCGTCACGATCGCAGTCGGCGTGTCGCTGAGCAGTCGCACATGCATCCAGCCTTGTGTGCCGCTGGGATCCTCGATCTTGCGCCAGAGGCCCAGCACCTGCACCACCTTCACGGGCAGGTCGCGGCGTCGATACACCCAGCTGGATGGGTAATCCAGGCTGGGGCCAACACGCATGCGCGCTTCGCTATGGCTGAGCGAGGCCCAGTAAGGAACGGGCTTCGATGGAGCGGCCGAAGTGCCGCCTGCAAAACATAGCGCAGCAGCGACAATCACTGCATGAGGCAGATACCCCTTCATCCCCGTTCTTTTCCCTTCACTGGACGCTCTGTTATAGCGTTCCGCCAACTCGCCCGACAACCATTGTCTTGGCCCACCGGCATAAGCGCTTGACCACCGCCATCGCCGAGCATAGCGGCGGTGCATGGCCAAGAAACCGCGTCCTGCCAAGCCGCGCGTCGTCGTCACGCGTCGCCTGCCTCCCAATGTGGAAGCGCGCATGGCGGAATTGTTCGATACGGTATTCAACGTGGGCGACGTCCCCATGGATCGCACAGCGCTCACCCGGGCCATGGCACAATGCGATGTTTTGGTCCCGGCTGTGACGGATCAGATTGATGCGGCGTTGATCGACCTTGCACCTGAACGCCTGCAACTCATCGCCAGCTTTGGCAGCGGGGTCGATCATATCGATCTTGGTGCAGCCCGGCGAAAGGGCATTATCGTCACCAACACGCCCGGCGTCCTCACGGAGGACACCGCCGATATGACGATGGCCCTCATCCTGTCGGTACCCCGCAGGCTGGCGGAGGGTGAGAAGCTTGTTCGATCGGGCACTTGGCCTGGCTGGAGTCCGTCGGGCATGCTTGGCCACCGCATCGGTGGCAAGAAGCTTGGCATTATCGGCATGGGCCGCATAGGACGGGCTGTCGCCAAGCGAGCCGCCGCTTTCGGCCTGTCGATCGCCTATCACAACCGCCACCGCCTGCCGTTCGAAGTCGAGCATGAATTGGAAGCAGCATGGCACGCGGATGTCGAAACGCTCCTGAGTGAATGCGATATTGTGTCCATAAACTGTCCGCTCAATGCCGACAGCCGTGGCATGATCGATGCTCGACGGATCGCGCTGATGCGGCCGGACGCATATCTCATCAATACATCGCGGGCTGAAATTACGGATGAGCCCGCGTTGATCGCGGCCTTGGCGGAAGGGCGCATCGCAGGCGCAGGGCTTGACGTCTATGCGCATGAGCCAGCCGTGGATTCGCGTCTGCTCGACCTTTCTAACGTGGTTCTGTTGCCGCATATGGGATCGGCGACATTTGAAGGACGTGACGCAACAGGGGCGCGTGTCATCGCGAACATCCGTAGCTGGGTTGACGGTCATCGGCCGCCTAACCAGGTACTCGAAGGCTGGATCTGACTGCCGCGACGGACCGTGTGGAACGACGTCGCCACAGCCGGGGCGCTGTATCTTTCTCCTGAAAGAAGCGGCGCCAGTTCCGACATAGCCCACTATCTCCGGCCTATATGCGCACGGAACCCGCAAGCCGGGTCATCCGTTCAATTCGCATCTGCTTCATAATAAAGGATTACATCATGATCCGCCTTGCAATCATATCGCTGGTCATCGCAGCGGTGCTCGCGATCCTGGGATTTGGCGGCGCTGCCGGCACCTTTGTGGGCATCGCCAAGATCTTGTTCTTCCTCGCGATCGCGCTGTTCGCAATCTTCCTGGTTCTTGGCCTGCTGGCTGGAAAAGGGATCAAGAACGCAATAGACTGATCACATGATCGAGATTGGTGCTGGAGTTGATGAAACGGGCAGGCTGACGAGGGACGAAGCCGGTTTCCTGCTCCAGCGCGATCTGGGCGGCAGCTTTCGCCTCGTTCTGTTACGCGTGCCTGTTGACCATGTCGAAAAGCGGGTTCGCGTGCAGGGCTATTATGCAGGCGAAGGCATTGTCGAAGTAGAGGGCGTCGCAGCCGTCTAAATTGTCTCAGCGGCAGAAGTGACCTGCCGCGCAATTAGCGGATTGCCTGGCTCAGTTGGACCGTTCGCCTAGACGAAGCGTGCGCAAGCGCCGACGCCACGATTATTTCCCAGTGGCAATGCTGTTTCGCAATAGGCGCATTCGGCCATCAGGCGTCCGACGATCCACTGGCTCCGACCACAACTGGGGCAATGGTTCGCCTCGCCAAGATGATAGTGAATAATATACCCCCTAAGGGCCGGATCAAATGACTGACCGGTAGCGAGGCTCGGAACTAGGCGCATCGTCTTCCTCCTCAGACATATATTTTCGCGCATCCAGTGAAGAATATCATCGATATTCCAAAGCACTATGATGCACCGACTTAAGTCAGAGCGCGCGACCCGCCTTATTTCATGGTAACCCGCTCCAACTTTAGAACGCGGCTACAGCCCAATGTATCCCGCGCCGCTGGGCCCCGTCTATAATAAAGATTGGCGACATGTCTCATTTCGTGCCTTCGCATTGACTTGGCGGGTGCAGGCGCTATGGCGGCGGCCATCAAGGGACATACCCGCTTCGGCCATCGGTTGGGGCGCATCCCGCCATTGTGAGGCCGCCATGATGTTGGGGGCAACCACCGGCGGAATGTCGTTATCCTCCTAGCCCCTTGGCCGGGCATTGCGAGGAGACGCACGACTCATGACCGCCATCGGACAGGATACTCTCGGCACGCGCGACACGTTGAAGGTCGGCGGCAAGGACATCGCCTATTATTCGCTGAAGAAGGCTGCGGCCAAGCTGGGTGATGTTTCGCGTCTTCCCTTCTCGATGAAGGTGCTGCTCGAAAACCTGCTCCGCTTTGAAGATGGCGTGACTGTCACCACCGACGACATCAAGGCGATCGTCGATTGGCAGAATGACAAGGGCAAGGCCGAGCGCGAGATCCAGTATCGCCCGGCTCGCGTTTTGCTTCAGGACTTCACCGGCGTTCCCTGCGTCGTCGACCTCGCGGCGATGCGCGACGCAATGAACGCCCTGGGCGCCGATGCCAGCAAGATCAATCCGCAGGTGCCCGTCCACCTCGTTATCGACCACTCGGTCATGGTCGATGAATTCGGCACGCCCAAGGCGTTCGAACGGAATATGGAAATCGAATATCAGCGCAACATGGAGCGCTACGACTTCCTGAAGTGGGGCAGCAAGAGCCTCGCCAACTTCTACGCCGTTCCTCCGGGCACCGGCATCTGCCACCAGGTCAACCTTGAGAACATCGCTCAGGCCGTCTGGTCGAGCGAAGGTCCCGACGGCGTTACTGTCGCCTATCCCGACACCTGCGTCGGTACCGACAGCCACACGACCATGGTAAACGGCCTGGGCGTGCTGGGCTGGGGCGTGGGCGGTATCGAGGCGGAGGCCGCGATGCTGGGTCAGCCTGTCTCCATGCTCATCCCCGAAGTCGTGGGCTTCAAGTTCACGGGCGAGCTGAAGGAAGGCGTGACCGCCACCGACCTCGTCCTCACCTGCACCCAGATGCTGCGTGCCCGCGGCGTGGTCGGCCGTTTCGTCGAATATTTCGGCCCGGGCCTTGCTTCGCTGACCCTTGCCGACCGTGCGACGCTCGCCAACATGGCGCCGGAATATGGCGCGACCTGCGGCTTCTTCGGCATTGACGACAAGACGCTGGATTATATGCGCCTGACGGGTCGCACCGACGAGAATATCGCGTTGGTCGAGGCTTACGCCAAGGAGCAGGGCTTCTGGATCGATCCGTCGGTAGAGCCGATCTTCACCGACACGCTGGAACTTGACCTGTCGACCGTGGTCCCCAGCCTTGCAGGTCCCAAGCGTCCGCAGGATCGCGTCTCGCTGCCGGAAGTGGACGACGTGTTCAACGCCGACATGGAAAAGGTCTACAAGAAGGCGCAGACCCGCGTTCCTGTCGAGGGCAAGGATTTCGACATCGGCGATGGCGACGTCACGATCGCCGCGATCACGAGCTGCACCAATACGTCGAATCCCGGCGTGCTGGTCGCCGCGGGCCTCGTCGCCAAGAAGGCGAACGAGCTCGGCCTGAAGCCCAAGCCCTGGGTCAAGACTTCGCTCGCTCCCGGCTCGCAGGTCGTCACGGACTATCTTGAAAAAGCCGGTCTTCAGTCGCACCTCGACGCCATCGGCTTCAATCTCGTGGGCTATGGCTGCACCACCTGCATCGGCAACTCCGGCCCGCTGGCCGAGCCGATCAGCAAGGCGATCAACGACAACGGCCTGGTCGCTGCTGCCGTAATCTCGGGCAACCGCAACTTCGAAGGTCGCGTGTCGCCCGACGTGCGCGCCAACTTCCTCGCCTCGCCGCCGCTGGTCGTCGCCTATGCGCTGAAGGGCACGGTGATCGAGGACTTCATCACCACCCCGATCGGCACCAGCAAGGATGGCCAGGCCGTCTATCTGAAGGACATTTGGCCAACCAATGACGAGGTCGCCACCACCATGGCGGGCTGCATGGATCGTCAGATGTTCCAGGCGCGCTATGCCGACGTTTACAAGGGTGATGCCCACTGGCAGGCGATCGACGTTACCGGCTCTGCCACCTATAGCTGGCGCGCAGGATCGACCTATGTCGCCAACCCGCCCTATTTCGAGGGGCTGACCATGACCCCGGCCGCGGTCACCGACATTGTCGAGGCCAAGCCGCTTGCCATCTTCGGCGACTCCATCACCCCCGACCATATTTCGCCCGCCGGTTCGATCAAGGCGCCCTCGCCCGCAGGCAAGTGGCTGTCGGAGCATCAGGTCGCTCAGGCCGACTTCAACAGCTATGGTGCGCGCCGTGGCCATCATGAAGTGATGATGCGCGGCACCTTCGCCAACATCCGCATCAAGAACCTGATGCTGGACGGCGTCGAAGGCGGCATGACCCGCTATGAAGGCGAAGTGATGCCGATCTATGACGCCGCGATGAAGCACAAGGCGGACGGAGCCTCGCTGGTCGTCATCGGCGGCAAGGAATATGGCACCGGATCGTCGCGCGACTGGGCGGCGAAGGGCACCAACCTGCTGGGCGTCCGCGCCGTCATCGTCGAAAGCTTCGAGCGTATTCACCGTTCGAACCTGGTCGGCATGGGCGTGTTGCCGCTGCAGTTCAAGAATGGCGAGAGCAAGGACACGTTCGGCTTCACGGGTGATGAGACCTTCACCATCCAGAATGTCGCTGGCCTGAAGCCGCGCCAGGACGTGGAGGTGATGGTGAAGCGCGCCGATGGCTCGACCTTCACCTTCACGGCCCTCTGCCGCATCGATACCGTAAACGAGCTCGAATATTTCATGAACGGCGGCATCCTTCAGTACGTCCTGCGCAAGCTGGCCGCCTGATCCGCTGCAATGCCGAGCTAAGACGAAAGGCTCTCTCCGGCAGGAGGGAGCCTTTTGTATGTCGAGATGGGCTGCAATTTCCTGCGCCGAAAACTCCTAACTGCTCACCCGCACACCAGTAAGACGCACGCCGAAAGGACCGCATGGCAATCATCGTGGAAATCGTCGGCTGGGTGGGCGCTGTCCTGGTCCTGGGCGCTTACATCCTCGTCTCGATAGGCCGCCTTTCTGGCGGATCGGCGCTGTTTCAGTGGATGAACGCGTTGGGCGCCGGTTTCTTCGTGCTGAACACCTGGTGGCACGGCGCCATACCTTCGATGGTGCTGAACATCGTCTGGAGCGCGATTGGCGTTGCGGCTCTATGGCGCATCTGGCGGTCCAAGAGCCTCGGCAGACGATAGGAGGGTTATCGGGTCCTCAAGAAAGCCTGGGGTGGCGAGCGTTCGCTCAATCCGTTAGGCGTCTCATCAGCAATGAAAAAAGCACTCATCGT
>JAEZCS010000145.1 GCA_023433445.1 Pseudomonadota bacterium
CCGTGCATGGGGAGCATGACTCCGCCGATGCGCAGGGCGTCTAGGCTGCATGGAATGAAGGCGCCGACGGGCCTTGCCGGTCGGATGGTAAGTGAAGGGTACAGTTCAGTCGTATGAGTGACAGCAAGGAAGAAAAGCCGGTTCTGGGCCGCAAGCCACTGGGCATCAAGCGGACCGTCGAATCCGGCCAGGTGCAGCAGCAGTTCAGCCATGGCCGTAAGAATACGGTCGTGGTCGAGGTGAAGCGGCGCCGCATCCTGGGCAAGCCGGGCGAAGCCGGCGCGCCTGCGCCTGCTCCCCAGGCTGATCCGACTCCTGCACCTGCCGCCGCCGCACCGCCGCCGCAGCAGCCGCAGGCTCGCCCGCCGCAGCCTGCGGCCCCGGCACGTCCAGCACCGCCGCAGAGCCTGATGTCGCGTCAGGAATTGCAGGCCAAGCTGCTGCGTGAGGCTGAAGAAGCCCGCATGAACGCTCTGGAAGAAGCACGCCGCCGTGAGGATGCACAGCGCATCGCCGCGAGCGAGGACGAAAAGCGCCGCGCCGAAGAAAATCGCCAGGCTGCCGAAGCGGCCGAGGCCGAAGCCGCGCGCCGTGTCGAGGAAGAGGCGAAGCCTGCCGAAGCTCCCGCCGCTGCCGAGCCCGCGCCCGCTCCCGTCGAGGAACAGCCTGTCGCGCAAGCGCCAGAGCAGCGTCCCGCCGCAGCCCCTGCTGCCTCCGCAGCGCCGCCGCCACGCCGCTTCACGCCGGTCACGCCGATCAAGCGTCCCGAACCGGCCAAGCCCGACCGTACCAAGCGTGCGGGCGAGGATAATCGCCGTCAGTCGGGCAAGCTCACCGTCACGCGCGCTCTTGCCGACGATGACAGCGCTCGCGCTCGTTCGCTCGCCGCCTTGAAGCGCGCGCGCGAAAAGGAGCGCCGCGCCCATTATGCCGGTGGCGCGCAACAGCGTGAAAAGCAGGTCCGCGATGTCGTGGTGCCTGAAAGCATCACGGTGCAGGAACTCGCCAACCGTATGGCCGAAAAGGGCGCGGACCTGGTGAAGTCCCTGTTCAAGATGGGCACCGCCGTCACGCTCAACCAGCCGATCGATCAGGATACGGCGGAACTGCTGGTCGAGGAATTCGGCCACCGGATCCAGCGCGTTTCTGACGCGGACGTTGAAATCGGCATGGAGGGCGAAGTTGACGCGCCCGAAACGCTGCAATCGCGTCCGCCGGTCGTTACGATCATGGGCCATGTCGATCACGGCAAGACGTCGCTGCTCGACGCTCTGCGCGGCACCAGTGTCGTGTCGGGCGAAAGCGGTGGCATCACCCAGCATATCGGCGCCTATCAGGTGAAGACGAAGAGTGGTGACACCATCACCTTCCTTGATACGCCCGGTCACGAGGCCTTCTCGGAAATGCGTGCGCGTGGCGCCAACGTCACCGACATCGTCATCCTGGTGGTGGCGGCCGATGACGGGCTGATGCCGCAGACGATCGAGGCGATCAATCATACCAAGGCCGCTGGCGTGCCGATGATCGTCGCGATCAACAAGATCGACAAGCGCGAAGCCAATCCCCAGCGTGTGCGCGAGCGTCTGCTGGAGCATGAGGTGATTGTCGAAGACATGGGCGGCGAAACGCAGGATGTCGAAGTTTCGGCGCTCAAGGGCACCGGCCTCGACACGCTGATCGACAAGATCCTGCTTCAGGCCGAACTCATGGAGCTGACCGCCAACCCCGACCGCGCCGCCGAAGGCAATGTGGTCGAGGCGCAGCTGGACAAGGGCCGCGGCGCCGTCGCAACCGTGCTGGTCCGCAAGGGCACGCTCAAGGTCGGCGACACCTTCGTCATTGGTGCGGAGAGCGGCAAGGTCCGCGCTCTCATCAACGACAAGGGCCAGAATGTGAAGGTTGCTGGACCATCGACCCCGGTCGAGGTGCTGGGACTTTCCGGCGTGCCTCTGGCGGGTGACCAGATGACCGTCGTCGAGAACGAAGCCCGCGCCCGCGAAGTCGCCGCCTACCGTCAGGAACAGGCGACGAAGAAGCGGACCACGACGGCTCCGACCAGCTTTGAGCATATGTTTTCGGCGCTCAACACCAAGGTCATCGAATATCCGGTGGTCGTGAAGGGTGACGTGCAGGGTTCGGTGGAAGCGATCGTATCGTCCTTGAACCGCATCTCGACCGACGAGATCAAGGTTCGCGTCCTGCATTCCGGTGTCGGCGCGATCACCGAAAGCGACGTCACGCTGGCGGCTGCCAGCCGCGCGCCGCTGATCGGCTTCAACGTCCGTCCCAATGCGAAGGCGCGTCAGCTGGCGGAACGCGAGAAGATTTCGCTGCGCTATTATGACGTGATCTACGACCTTCTTGAGGAAGTTCGCGGCGAAATGGCGGGCCAGCTGGCTCCCGAGCGCATCGAAACCATCGTCGGCCGCGCCGAGGTGCTTCAGGTGTTCCCGGCGGGCAAGAAGGACAAGGCGGCTGGTCTGCTCGTCCTGGACGGCATCATCCGCAAGGGATTGTCGGCACGCCTTACGCGCGACGATGTCATCGTGTCGCGCACCAACATCGCCTCGCTCCGCCGCTTCAAGGACGACGTTTCGGAAGTCCGTGCGGGCATGGAATGCGGCGCTGTCCTTCAGGACACGAACGACATCAAGCCCGGCGACACGCTGGAACTGTTCGAGGTCGAGGAACGCGCCCGGACGCTGTAATCAGAAGATGCGTCACCCCAGCGAAAGCTGGGGTCTCGTGCCACTGGTGATCTGCAGCCGTCTGAGATCCCAGCTTTCGCTGGGATGACGAGGATTGATCATGGCTCAACAACCCGAAGGCCCCTCCGTCCGCCTCCTTCGTGTGGGCGAACAGGTGCGCCATGTCCTGTCCGAAATTCTCCAGCGTGGCGATGTGCATGATGATGTGCTGGCCAAGCATGTCGTCAGCGTCACCGAAGTGCGCATGTCGCCCGACCTGCGCCACGCGACGGTGTTCGTGAAATCGCTGTTGGGGCAGGATGAGGAAGCGGTGCTGAAGGCGCTGCGCACCAACACCGCCTATCTCCAGCGCGAAGTGGCGACCCGCATCCGGCTGAAATATGCGGCGAAGCTCAAGTTCCTGGCGGACGAAAGCTTCGACGAGGGGAGCCATATCGACAAGCTGCTGCGCGATCCCAAGGTAGCGCAGGATCTGGCTCAACCTGACGAAGAGGGCTGACAGCAAGGCGGCCGCCGGGTAGGGCGCGGCGATGCACGGCTGGATCATCCTCGACAAACCCCATGGCCTTGGCTCGACGCAGGCGGTGAGTGCGGTGAAACGCGCCTTGCGGCAGAGCGGCGCGGGCAAGTGGAAGGTGGGGCATGGCGGCACGCTGGACCCGCTGGCGACCGGCGTGCTGCCGATCGCGGTCGGCGAGGCGACGAAGCTGGCGGGGCGGATGCTCGACAGCGACAAAATCTATGACTTCACGATCCGCTTCGGCGCGCAGACGGACACGCTGGACCTGGAAGGGGCGGTGACCGCGGAGAGCGATGTGCGGCCAACGATGGCGGCGCTGGAAGCTGTGCTACCGACATTCACGGGAGCCATCGAGCAGGCGCCGCCAGCCTATTCCGCCATCCTGATCGACGGCCAGCGCGCCTATGACCTGGCGCGCGCCGGGCAGGAGGTGGAGATGAAGACGCGCAGCGTCACCATTCACTCCCTTCGCGTCCGCGCGTCTCCGCGCGAACCGGTGGAAGCCCTGGAAGAGGTGACGCTGACCGCTCATGTGTCCAAGGGCACCTACATCCGCTCGCTTGCCCGCGACATCGCGCTGGCGCTCGGCACGGTGGGCCATGTCACCATGCTGCGGCGGGTGAAGGCGGGCCCGTTCACCCTGGAATCCGCGATTTCGCTGGACAAATTGGATGATGCTGCTAGGGGCGGCGGCATCGCGCAGTGCATGCTGCCGTTGACCGCAGGGCTGGACGACATCCCGGCTCTTGCAGTCTCTCCCGATGATGCATTGGCTCTCCGACAGAGGAAGGTGCTTGTGGGGAAACCGCATACCGGCCTGATGCTGGCGATGGATGGGCAAACGCCCGTCGCGCTGGTCGAAGCCAGTGGCCCGGAAATACGGGTGGTGCGCGGCTTTAATCTCTAAATACAGAAAGGAAGCCGATGTCGATTACTGCAGAGCGCAAGGAAGCGCTGATCAAGGAACATGCCCGCGCCGAAGGCGACACCGGTTCGCCGGAAGTCCAGGTTGCGATCCTTTCGGAACGCATTTTGAACCTGACCGAGCATTTCAAGGGTCACCACAAGGATAACCACAGCCGTCGCGGCCTGCTGATGCTGGTCAACAAGCGCCGTTCGCTGCTGGACTATCTGAAGAAAAAGGATGCGGGTCGCTATACCGACCTCATCACCAAGCTGGGCCTGCGCAAGTAAGCCTGCTAAAGAAGGAGCGGCCCCCATGTCGGGGCCGTTTCCGATTCCAGGACTCCTGCAATTCGGCGGGCTGTCCTGACCAAGGGGCCATACGATGCTCCGAAACCGCTGCGGGCCGGTTTAGCCCGCAACACAGGCCCCGCCCGGCAATAGGGCCAGGCGGGCGAAGGAAAACATTATGTTCGATGTAAAGAAGGTATCAATCGAGCTGGGCGGAAAGACCCTCACGCTCGAAACCGGCCGTATTGCGCGTCAGGCTGACGCCGCCGTGCTGGCGACCTATGGCGAAACCGTGGTGCTGTGCGCCGTGACCGCCGCCAAGTCGGTGAAGGAAGGACAGGACTTCTTCCCGCTGACCGTCCACTATCAGGAAAAATATTCCGCAGCCGGCCGCATTCCGGGCGGCTTCTTCAAGCGTGAGCGCGGCGCGACCGAAAAGGAAACGCTGACCAGCCGTCTGATCGACCGCCCGATCCGTCCGCTCTTCCCGGAAGGCTTCTATAACGAAATCAACGTCATCGCTCAGGTCCTGAGCTTCGACGGCGAGAGCGAGCCTGACATCGTCGCGATGATCGCCGCTTCGGCTGCGCTGACCCTGTCGGGCGTACCTTTCATGGGCCCGATCGGCGCCGCTCGCGTCGGTTACAAGGATGGCGAATATCAACTGAACCCGTCGATGGACGAGGTGAAGGAAGGCGAGCTCGACCTGGTCGTCGCCGCCACCCAGAACGCCGTTATGATGGTCGAATCCGAAGCCAAGGAGCTTTCGGAAGATGTCATGCTCGGCGCCGTCCTGTTCGCCCATGAAGCCAGCAAGAAGGTCGTCGACGCGATCATCCAGCTCGCTGAAAAGGCCGCGAAGGATCCTTGGGAAGTCGCCAAGGGCGAAGATCTGGATGACTTGAAGAAGAAGCTGAAGAAGCTGATCGGCAAGGACATCACGGCTGCCTACAAGCTGACCGACAAGTCCGCCCGTTCCGCCGCGATCAACGCCGCCCGCGACAAGGCGAAGGCGTTCTTCGCTGAGGAAGGCCTGGATGCTCAGACCGTGATGGCTGGCATCAAGCTGACCAAGAAGCTGGAATCGGAAATCGTGCGCGGCGCCATCATCAAGGATGGCAAGCGTATCGACGGCCGCACCACCACGCAGATCCGTCCGATCGAAGCGATGGTCGGCTTCCTGCCGCGCACGCACGGTTCGGCGCTGTTCACCCGCGGTGAAACGCAGGCGATCTGCACCACCACGCTGGGCACCAAGGATGCTGAGCAGATGATCGACGGTCTGACCGGCGTTCATTATGAAAACTTCATGCTGCACTATAACTTCCCGCCCTATTCGGTCGGTGAAGTCGGCCGCTTCGGCGCGCCGGGCCGTCGTGAAGTTGGCCATGGCAAGCTCGCATGGCGTGCGCTGCATCCCGTGCTGCCCAGCAAGGACGAGTTCCCTTACACGATCCGTGTTCTGTCCGACATCACCGAGTCCAACGGCTCGTCGTCGATGGCGACGGTCTGCGGCGGTTCGCTGTCGATGATGGACGCGGGCGTTCCGCTGAAGCGTCCGGTGTCGGGCATCGCCATGGGCCTGATCCTCGACGGCAAGGATTTCGCTGTCCTGTCCGACATCCTCGGCGACGAAGATCATCTCGGCGACATGGACTTCAAGGTGGCGGGCACGGAAGCGGGCATCACCACCATGCAGATGGACATCAAGGTTGCCGGCATCACGCAGGAAATCTTCGAAGTCGCGCTGCGTCAGGCGAAGGAAGGCCGCGCCCATATCCTGGGTGAGATGAACAAGGCCCTGTCCTCGACCCGTACCGAGCTGTCGGCGCACGCTCCGCGTATCGAGACGATTCAGATCGACAAGTCGAAGATCCGCGACGTCATCGGCACCGGCGGCAAGGTCATCCGCGAAATCGTGGCGGAAACCGGCGCGAAGGTCGACATCGACGACGAAGGCATCATCAAGATCAGCTCATCCGACATCGACCAGATCGAAGCCGCCAAGAAGTGGATCCTCGGCATCGTCGAGGAAGCGGAAGTCGGCAAGATTTACACCGGCAAGGTCGTCAACATCGTCGACTTCGGTGCGTTCGTGAACTTCATGGGTGGCAAGGACGGTCTCGTCCACGTGTCCGAAATGAAGAATGAGCGCGTCGAAAAGCCGACCGACGTCGTGTCGGAAGGCCAGGAAGTGAAGGTCAAGGTCCTCGAAATCGACCCGCGCGGCAAGGTTCGCTTGTCGATGCGCGTTGTCGATCAGGAAACCGGCGAAGAGCTGGAGGACACCCGTCCTGCCCGCGAACCGCGCGAACCCCGTGGTGATCGCGGTGACCGTGGCGATCGTGGTCGTGGTCCTCGCCGTGATGGTGGTGATCGTGGCGGCCGTGGTGGCGACCGGGGCGGCGATCGTGGCCCGCGCCGCGACCGTGGTCCGCGCAGCGACAAGGGCGGGGATGATGACGGCTCCAACGCCGGTCTGCCCGACTTCCTGACGCAGGACTGATGCGGGCCGTCAACCGGCTTGGCTAGAGCATCGTGTGGGAACCGATTTTCCGCTGAAAACGATGCGAAAACAAAAAACTAGAGCACGCGACCTGCGTCCGATTAAACGCAGCGTGCCTTAGATGAGAAGGGCGCCCATAACAGGGCGCCCTTTTTCATAGCGCTAAGGATTACTGATTTCGATCAATTGGAGATGCGAAAACTTCTGTTACTGTGCCTTGCGATCTGACGGGGAATAAGATGCAGCGTTCCAATGAGAGGTTTGTCGAGCGCCTCCCTCTCGTGCTTAAGCGACCTGTGTACGCCTACGCCATTTCGGCACTGTTTTGCGGCATCGCTTTGGTCCTCAGGTTCGGCGCGCAGAATTTCCTGCCGATCGGCTATCCCTTCGTTTCCTTCTTCCCGGCAGTTATTCTTTCGACTTTCCTGTTCGGCCTGCGTCCCGGAATTTTCGCCGGGATATTATGCGGATTTCTGTCCTGGTATTTCTTCATCCCCGCGGGCGATGGAGGGATTTTCGACGGCAGCGTGATCCTCGCCCTCATCTTCTATGCGGCCGTGATCAGTATCGACATCGCTCTCATTCACTGGATGCAGCAGGCCAATTTCAATCTTGCGGTGGAACGGGAACGCAGCCGCGCGTTGGCGGAAAACCGGGAACTGCTGTTTCACGAACTGCAGCACCGCGTATCCAACAATCTGCAAGTCGTTGCCGCGATGCTGTCGCTGCAAAGGCGGCACATCGATGACAAGGCGGCGGCGCGAGCGATGGACGATGCCGCCAGTCGCCTCGCCCTGATCGGCCGGATCAGCCGCGCCCTTTATGATCCTGAGGAAGATAGGCAGGATCTTCAGGCCTTCCTCACCCGGTTGACCGCAGACGTTCTGGAAGCAAGCGGGCGGTCGGATATTCAAGTCAAGGTCACCGCCCCTCCGGGCTTGACGCTGGACTCCCACGTCGCCGTGCCGCTTGCGCTAATCGTGGCAGAGGCGGTGAGCAACGCTATCGAACATGGCCTGCCCCATCGCGGCGGAACCATCGAGGTGTCGTTGCAGGATTCGAGTGGAACCCTGTCCCTCAGGGTCGCCGACGATGGCGATGGACTTCCCCCCGGATTTCAGATCGACAAAGGCAATTCCCTGGGCCTCCGCATCGCAAGCGGGCTGGCAAGCCAGCTTAGCGCCCAATTCGGCCTGCATCCCCGGCCGGAAGGCGGCGCGATCGTCAGGTTGGACCTTCCCGCGCCGGCGCGCTGATGAGCCGAAGCGCCCGCCTGCTATTCTGCCGCTTGGCGAGTGCCATTCGCTCCGCTATGACCCGGCCATGCTGACGAAAACCATGACGCGCATCGGCGCGGCTACCGCTCCGCTTCTGCTTGCCGCTTTGCTCGCCGGCTGCTCCACGTCGAAGAACAAGGCGGACACCCAATATGTCGCCCGCGACGTGTCTACGCTCTATAATGCGGGCAAATACCGGCTCGAGCGTGGGCAGTATAAATTGGCCGCCGCCCTGTTTGAC
This sequence comes from Pseudomonadota bacterium, assembly GCA_023433445.1. Classification (GTDB taxonomy): domain Bacteria; phylum Pseudomonadota; class Alphaproteobacteria; order Sphingomonadales; family Sphingomonadaceae; genus Sphingobium. The sequence goes on from JAEZCS010000145.1 coordinate 8,447, forward strand.
GAGGTGGAGCGCCAGCATCCCTATTCCCCATGGGCGCGCCGGGCGCAGCTCATGTCCGCGTTCAGCTATTATATGAACAAGGATTATAGTGAATCGATCGCGGCGTCTCAGCGCTTTCTGGCGATCCACACCGGTAACAAGGACGCGCCCTACGCCTATTATCTGATCGCGCTCTCCTATTATGAGCAGATCGCCGACGTCACGCGCGACCAGAGGATCACGCAGCAGTCGCTCGATGCGCTGGGCGAACTGATCCGCCGCTATCCCGACACCCGTTACGCTGCCGATGCGCGGCTGAAGCTTGATCTCGTGAACGATCACCTCGCAGGCAAGGAGATGGAGGTCGGTCGTTTCTACCAGCGTCGCGGTCAATGGCTGGCGGCAACGCTGCGCTTCCGCACCGTGATCGACAAATATCAGACGACCACCCACACGCCCGAAGCGCTGGAGCGTCTGGTTGAAAGCTATCTGTCGCTTGGCATCCCCGAAGAAGCGCAGAAGGCTGCGGCGGTACTGGGCCGCAACTATCCCGGCTCCAAATGGTATGAGCGCAGCTACAAGCTCATGCGCGCACATGGCGCGAAGGCGTAACTGCCGATTTACCGTCACCCCAGCGACCGCTGGGGTCTCAGGCCATTGGGCGCGACCCGGCGGCACGAGATCCCAGCGACCGCTGGGATGACGTTCGGAGATCGGCCGCATTGCTGACCAATCTTTCCATCCGAAACGTCGTCCTGATCGAGGCGCTGGACCTGGAGTTCGGCACGGGCCTCGGCGTGCTGACGGGCGAGACCGGGGCGGGCAAGTCGATCCTTCTCGATTCGCTGGGGCTGGCGCTGGGGGCGAGGGCCGACAGCGGGCTCGTCCGCAGCGGGGAGGCGCAGGCGAGCGTCACCGCCACCTTCGACATTCCCCGCGCCGCCCACAGGGCTGCCGAATTGCTCGCCAGCAATGGCATCGAACTCGATGCAGGCGAGCCGCTCATCATCCGTCGTACGC
>JAEZCS010000205.1 GCA_023433445.1 Pseudomonadota bacterium
AACTGATCCATGTGGCGCGGGTGAGCGCGATGGGAACGATGGCATCGACGCTGGCGCATGAACTCAATCAGCCGATCGCGGCCGTCGCCAACTATGTCGAAGCGGTGCGCGACCAGATGGCGGAGCCGCAGGAAAGCGAATGGCCGATGATGCGCGAGGCTTTGGCCGAGGCCGCCAGCGAGGCGTTACGGGCCGGGCAGATCGTCCGCAGATTGCGGGAATTCGTGAAGACGATCGAAAGCCTGCCGGAACTGGTGCAGGAGGCATCCACGCTGGGATTGGCCGGCGCGCGCGAGATGGGCATTGATGTGCATTTGGACATTGATCCACAGGCGTCGCCCGTGCTGGTCGACAAGGTGCAGATCCAGCAGGTGCTGATCAACCTGGTTCGCAATGCGTGCGAAGCAATGGCGGACAGCCCCGTAAAAAAGCTGACGATCGCTACCCGCGCATCCAAGGACGATCTGGTCGAGGTCATCGTGTCGGACACGGGATGCGGCATCGCGCCGGGCGTGGCGCGGCAGCTGTTCACCGCCTTCGTCAGCACCAAGCCCAACGGCATGGGGCTTGGCCTGTCCATATGCCGCACCATCGTCGAGGTGAACGGCGGCAAGATCTGGATGGAGAGCCGCAAGGGCAAGGGCACCGATTTTCACTTCACCCTCATTCGAGCGCAGGCGGAAGAGGCATATGACCGACAAGAAGTTTGTTCACATCATTGATGACGAGGACTCCGTTCGGCGATCGGCGAGCTATATGCTCAAGACGTCGGGCTATGCGGTCGAGACATGGGCGTCAGGCACGGCCTTTCTGAAGGAGGCGCGATCGGCCGAGGAAGGCTGCATCCTGCTGGACGTGCGCATGCCGGACCTGGACGGACTGGAGGTCCAGCGCATTCTGGCCGAGCGTGGCATCGCAATGCCGGTCATCATCATGACCGGCCATGGCGACATATCGACCGCGGTGCAGGCAATGAAGGCGGGCGCGATAGACTTTCTGGAAAAGCCGTTCGAGAAGGCGGTCCTGATCGACGCGATCGAACGCGCGTTCGACCGGGTGCGTTCAGCCCATGGCGCTGCAGCGGAGGTGGCGCGTGCCGAGGTCATCATCGGTGCGCTGACGGTGCGGGAGCGGGAAGTGCTGGAAGGGCTGGCGCAGGGGCTGCCCAACAAGACGATCGCCTATGACCTGGGCATTTCATCCCGGACGGTCGAGGTGCATCGCGCCAACCTGATGGCCAAGCTGCATGTCCACAGCCTGTCGGACGCCCTGCGCATCGCCTTTGCGGCGGGCATGGGCCACAAGGACCTGACTGCGATCAATACGTAAAGACTTGGGCGCGCCCACCATGTCACGCTTTGGCCATGTTGCTAACACCAGCGGCGCAAGGCGCTAGAAAAATGTCAGGCACTCCAGTTTCGGTTGCCATCCTGGATGACGATGCCGGGCGCGGCGTTCGATGCAGCTGCTGTTGCAGGGCCGTGGTTTCCAGGTGCGTTCCTTCGAAAGCCCAGAAGCGTTGATCGCCGATGTGAAGGCGAACAATCCGGCCTGTCTGGTGACGGATTACCGGATGTCGGGATGCAATGGCGTGGAAGTGTTGGACCGATTGCGCGCGGACGGATGGAACGGCCGCGCGATACTCGTCACCGCCTTTGGTTCGGCCGAACTGTTGCAAAAGGCGATGGCGCACGGCTTTGACGCCGTGATCGACAAGCCGTGCAAGGATTCCGTGCTGGTAAACGCCATCAGGGACGCAACGATGGACCGAGCAGGGGGCTGAGGGGTGCCGCCATGATGAAAGCGGGAAAGACCCAGCCAGCCGGACGGCCATCCACCGCCATGGACATATTGTCGCCTCGCGAGCGAGAAGTGCTGGCGGCCGTAGCGCGGGGCCTGACCAACCGGGAAACAGGCAAGCTGCTGGGCATCAGCCACCGGACCGTCGAGGTCCACCGCGCGCGGTTGATGCGAAAGCTGGGCGTGCAGTCGATCGCCCATCTCGTCGCCCTGTATCTGCTCAATGGCCCATCGCCATTCGAATTCGGCGACAAGCCGCCGCACTGACATGAATTACGCATTCGTCCGGGCAGACGGCTGCCGCTGCGGCGAGGCACTTCGTATAATCCCCAATGTCGCTGGGCCGGGATTGTGGGATCATGGCAGCCGAGCCGAACAGCGACCCTTCGATCTTTCAGCGATGCTGTGCGAGGAAGATGATGACTGAGGCAAGAGCCGCCCGCCATGCGACCATGGAAGCATCCGACGAACTGGTGGATGTACTGCGCCGCCACGCCGAGCCGCTGCCTTCCCCCGACGAAGTGGAGGCATTCGGTAGCTTTTTCGACCGGTTCGGTGATGCGCGCGTCGTCCTGCTGGGCGAGGCAAGTCACGGGACGTCGGAATTCTACCGCGCGCGGGCGGCGATCACGCGGCGGTTGATCGAGCGGCACGGCTTTACGCTGGTGGCGGTGGAGGCCGACTGGCCCGATGCCGCGCGCATCGACGATTATGTCCGGCATCAAGCGCCGCGCCCAAGGAAGGGCGACGTGTTCGTGCGCTTTCCCACATGGATGTGGCGCAATCAGGAGGTGCTGGCCTTTGCCGACTGGCTGCGCGGGCATAATCAGGGGTTGGAGGAACAGCGGCAGGCGTCCTTTCATGGGCTGGACGTCTATAGCTTGAGCGAGTCCATCCATGCCGTGCTTGCCTATCTGGACAAGGCCGATCCCCAGGAAGCGGCGCAGGCGCGTCGGCGCTATGGCTGCCTGACGCCATGGCAGGACGAACCCGCCCAATATGGCAGGCAGGTCATGCTGTCGGGCGGGAAGGGGTGCGAGGATGGCGTGGTGGCGCAGCTTCGCGAACTGCTCAACCAGCGGCTGGACCTGCTGAAGCAGGATGGCGAGGCGTGGTTCGATGCCTATCAGAATGCGCGTATCGTGCGGGCGGCGGAACGCTATTACCGGGCCATGTATCGCAGCTCTACGGAGAGCTGGAATCTGCGCGACCGGCATATGTTCGAAACGCTGCAAAGCCTGATGGCGCATCGCGGCAGCGGCACGAAAGCGGTCATCTGGGCGCATAACAGCCATATCGGCAATGCCGCCGCCACGGCGATGGGATGGCAGGGCGAATTCAACATCGGGCAGCTTTGCCGCCTGGCCCATGGGGAGGATGCGGTGTCGATCGGCTTTGGCACGGATACGGGCCTGGTCGCGGCGGCGAGCGATTGGGGCAGCGCGATGGAGATCAAGACCGTGCGCCCGGCGCGGCCCGACAGCTATGAGCATGCTTTTCGCCGGACGGGGATCGCGCGCAGCCTGACCGATTGGCGCGGAGCGGACCGGGCGGAGCTGCGCGAGGCGCTGAGCCAGCCGCTGCTGGAGCGCGCGATCGGCGTCATCTACCGGCCCGAGACAGAGCGGCTCAGCCATTATTTCGAGGCCGTAATGGCGGAGCAGTTCGATGCGTGGGTGTGGTTCGCGCAGACGACGGCGGTCGTGCCGCTGGGCGCCGAACGGCCGCATGGCGCGCCGGAAACCTGGCCTTTTGGATTATGATCATGACAGAGCTTATCACGAACAGACATGATGTGGTCATTGGGCAGCACCGCCTGTCCGGGTTTCTGGATGTGCCGGGAAATGTCACCGGGCTGGTGATATTCGCCCATGGCAGCGGCAGCGGGCGGCATTCGCCCCGCAACCAGCATGTGGCGGCGGGGCTGAACCGCGTGGGCATGGCGACGTTGCTGGTCGACCTGCTGACGCCGGAGGAGGAGCGGGATCGCCGCAATGTGTTCGACGTGCGCCTGCTTGCCCAGCGATTGCGCGAGGCGGCGCAATGGGCGGAGGAGGTGCCGCAGCTCGGCGCGCTGCCGGTCGGCTATTTTGGCGCGAGCACGGGCGCGGCGGCGGCGATCATCGCGGCGTCCATGCCGGGCGATCGCGCCACCGCCATCGTGTCGCGGGGCGGGCGGCCGGATCTGGCGGGGGCGGAGGCGTTGAGGGGTGTGAAGGCTCCAACGCTGCTGATTGTCGGCAGTCTGGACCATGAAGTTCTGACCCTCAACCATGATGCGATGGCGCTGATGACCGCGCCGTCGGAACTGGTGACCGTGCCGGGTGCGAGCCATTTGTTCGAGGAGCCCGGCACGCTCGACAAGGTGATCGGCCTTGCCACGCGCTGGTTCACGTCTCACCTGAAGGGAGAGGCCCGATGATGGGGCAATCCATGCTGTTCCACGATCGCCGTGACGCGGGCCTTCACCTGGCGAAGGCGCTGGGCCGCTTTGCCGACAACGACCCGCTGATCCTGGCGCTGCCGCGTGGCGGGGTGCCTGTGGCGTTCGAGGTGGCACGGGCGCTGAAGGCGGAGCTGGACCTGCTGTTCGTGCGAAAGCTGGGCGCGCCGGGATATGAGGAACTGGGCATCGGCGCGGTGGTCGATGGGGCGAACCCGCAGCTTGTCCTCAACGAGGATGTGGTGCGGCAATTGGGGCCGACGCCCGAATATGTGCGGGCCGAAATGCGCAAGCAGCTGGCCGAGATCGACCGGCGGCGGCGGGCCTATCTGGGCGACCGGGAGCCGATTGCGGTGGCCGGGCGCACGGTGATCATCGTCGATGACGGGATCGCCACGGGCGGGACGGTGAAAGCGGCGCTCAAGGGACTGAGCAAGGCGCATCCGGCTCGGCTGATATTGGCGGTGCCAGTCGCCCCGGCGGAGGTGATCGCGGGACTGTGGGACGAGTGCGACGAGGTGGTCTGCCTGTACGAGCCCTATCCCTTTTACGCGGTGGGCGCGCATTATGTGACGTTCGACCAGACGAGCGACGAGGAAGTGGTGAAGCTGCTGACCGACGCGCGGACGTTGCGGACCGGGCAGTCGGCCTAGAGCACGCTGCGTTTAATCGGACGCCGGTCGCGTGCTCTAGTTTTCTGTTTTCGCATCGTTTTCAGCGGAAAACCGGTTCCCACTTTTCCGCACGATGCTCTAGCGCAATTCGTGCTGCATGATGGCGTTGAGGATGACCCAGAGCCACTGGACCCCGACCAGCTGCACGATAAGGACAGCGACGACCAACCCTATAGCGAGTGTGGCGAAGACGAACCGGTAGCGCATGGGCCGCGCCGCATCAGGGGGTGTTGCGGCTGGTGACGACGGCCGATCCGTCGGGCTGGATCTGGATCAGGTGATAGGCATTGTCCTCGCACTGCGCGCGCCATGTGACGGCGGGCGAGGCGGCGCCCTGCGCATCGGGCATGGGGTCGCTGCTGATGATCTTCTGGCAGGGCAGGCCGGCATCGCTGATGGCGCGGAACAAGACGCCTTCACGGGCCGCTTTGGGGAGCGCAGCGACTTCGGCCGCGTAGTTCATGCCCGATGCGTTCGATTGGGGCGCGGGCGCCTCCGCTTGCTCGGCAGGCTTGCACGCGACCGCCAGCAGCGCCGTTGTCAGTACAGCCAATGTTCGCATCGCACCTTGTCCTTTCATGGTCATCAGCATCCCTTTGTCCCATGGCAGCCACAAGAGACCAATGGGGACATATACTTATACCGGCGGAGGGGAGGGGCGGATAGCCTTTCCCCCATGAAGAGAATTATCACCCTGACGATGAACCCGGCGATCGACATCGCCTATGAGACGGACCGGGTCTTTCACACCCGCAAGATGCGGACGCGGCAGGAACATTATGATCCCGGCGGCGGCGGCATCAATGTAGCGCGGGTGATCGCGCGGCTGGGCGGGACGGCGCGGGCCTATTATCTGGCTGGTGGTGCGACGGGCTCCACGCTCGACGGGCTGCTGGACAAGCATGCGCTGGTTCGCTTCCGCATCCCGATCAAGGGCGACACGCGCATCAGCACGGCGCTCTATGAAAGGGAGACGGGCAAGGAATATCGCGTCGTGCCCATGGGCCCGGAGGTCGCCACCGAGGAATGGCAGGCGGCGCTCCATCATCTGGATGGGCCGCAGGCCGATTATCTGGTAGTGAGCGGTTCCTTGCCGCCGGGCGTCCCGGCGGATTTCTACTGCCGCGTCTGCCTGCTGGGGCAGCGGCACGGAATGCGCATTATACTCGACAGCTCGGGCGAGGCGCTGCGCATGGCGGTTCGCGGTGGTGGACTGTACCTTATCAAGCCCAGCATCGGGGAGTTGCGTCAGCTCACCGGCAAGGCGCTGACCGACGACAGCGCAATCGAGGAGGCGGCGCGGGAGATCGTAGACAGCGGCAAGGCGGAGCATGTCGCCGTGACGATGGGCCACGAGGGAGCGCTGCTGGCAAGCCGCGCAGGAACGTGGCGGCTGCCCGCGATTCCCGTCGAGGCGAAGAGCGC
>JAEZCS010000221.1 GCA_023433445.1 Pseudomonadota bacterium
GCGGCGGGGCGACGGTGTCGGGATCGGCGGCGCATTCGGTAAGCGCTGCTGGGCGGAGCCCCCAGGTCCCGGCCGGCCTTCCGTGGCAGGCGAAAATGCCTCCGCGCGGAACATGGCGGCAAGAGCACCGGCGGGGCGCGAGGATCGCGCCACGTTACATCATACGGAAGGCACGGCCCTCGCGCCCCGCTTCCCGGTTCTTTGACAATGGCCAGACCGGCGACGGGGCGTGGCAATGCGATGGAGCGCCCTCATTGCCAGGGCGGCCGCACAAGTTCCCTCATCCTGAGGTGCGAGCGCAGCGAGCCTCGAAGGACGCACCGACAAATCACGCGCGACGAAGCATCAACCCTTGCGGCGGGCGAGTGATCCTGCGGGCAGGACCACGCTTAGAAGTGCGCCATACGGCACCAGCATCAGCACCGACAGCAACAGCTTCACGGTGAAATCGCCAACCGCCAGAGAAACCCACAGAGGAACTTCGCTCCCGAAAAACGGCACCAGGAAGCCCAGCGACGAATCCTCGAGGCCGAAGCCGGTGTCGAGCACCGAGAGCGTGGCGGCGAAGGCCAGTGAAAAGAAGATCATCGTATCGATGACGGAACCGATCACCGACGAGATGAACGGTGCGTGCCACCAGGTCCGCTCACGCAGCCGGTCGAAGACGAAGACATCAATAAGTTGGGCGATCAGGAATGCCGAACCGGAGGCAATCGCGATCCGCGGTGAGGCAAGCCAGACCGAGAATGCCACAGCGATGGCAAAGCCGACATAGACCACCTTGCGCGCGGCGGCGGGGCCGTAGCGACGATTGGTAAGGTCGGTTACCAGGAATGCGAACGGATAGGTGAACGCGCCCCAAGTGAGAAAATCCTGGAGCCCAAGATGCTCGAACGGGAACTGGACGAGGAAATTGGATGCGGCGACGACTGCCGCCATGGATGCCACGAAGGGCCAGACCGATGCTGATCGGGTCATTTTTTTATCCTGGGTGATGGAACCAGTCGACGGACCCTTCAGCCGCCACGGACGCCATTGCATCCGCCAGCAGCCTCAATGGCCCGTCGTCACGATTGTTGAAGCGCGTGGCGCGACTTAGGCAGCCTGCTGCTCGGCGAGCTTCTTTGCAATCTGCTTCTTGAGCAGACGAGCGCGCTGCGACAGCTCGGCAACGTCAGCCTTCACGAGGAAAGCGTCGAGGCCACCGCGATGCTCGACGGTGCGGAGCGCGTTTGCCGAAACGCGCAGGCGCACGTTCTGGCCAAGGGCTTCCGACATCAGCGTGACGTCGCACAGGTTGGGAAGGAACCGACGCCGGGTCTTGTTGTTGGCGTGGCTCACATTGTTGCCGGTCATCACGGCCTTGCCGGTCAGTTCGCAAGCGCGGGACATGTCATGTACCTTCGTTTCGTGGTCACCATGCCCATCTGCCGCACCATGGACGGACGGCGCGCGGGCAATTTCAGGCGGCCTTTGGAAAAGTTGCCGTTCCATAGTGGCATTTGGCTGCCCGGTCAAGCGCAAGCTCACGCGCTTTGAGCACCGGCTTCATACTATCGCCGGATTCAAGGGCGCAACCTTCGGCGATGAGACACGCCGTCGCCCCCATGCTCCTCGCCTCGCTGCTGCTGGCTGCACCAACAGCCGGAAGCGCCGAACAATCCTATCGCGCGGACTATACCGTCACTCTGCTCGGACTTCCGGTCGCGAAAGCGAGTTTCGATTCGACCTTTACGGCACGTGATTTCCGCATCGAGGGCTCCCTGTCCAGCGCCGGCATCGCCCGCGTCTTCGACAAGACCACCGGAACGACAAGGGTCGAGGGTCGCATCGGCAAGGACGGCGCACAGCCGCGCACATTTTCTTCGGCCTACAAGTCAGGCAAAAAGTCGAGCCGCACCACGATCCGCTACTCAGGCGGCAGGGTTGCGAGCGTGTCGAACACCCCTGAACCGCGCAAGGGCAAGAGATGGGTGGAGGTCCGCGAAAGCCATCTTCGCGCAGCGCTGGATCCGCTATCGTCGACGCTGATCCGCACCGACGACCCACGCAAGGTGTGCAACCGTACGATCCAGGTCTTTGACGGCGAGATGCGGCTCGACCTGAAGCTGACGCAGCGCGCGACGACTGACGCCCGCATCACCTGCGATGCGCGCTTCCTGCCGGTTTCGGGCTATCGACAGGGCCGCAAGCAGATCGAATTCCTGAAGAACCAGAGCCGCATCTCCATCACCTTTGCCGAACTCGGCGGCACCGGCTTCTACACGCCGGTCGACGCCTCCGTCGGCACGCAGATCGGCACGCTGCGCATCGCCGCAACCCGCATTGAGGCGCGGTGATTTCCCGTCCGCCGCTTGCCCGTCCCGCCCGCAGCCGCTAACCCTTCGCTGACTTTTGCAACGGGGGATCGGCCACAATGGCGCGGGCGACGCTGATCGGGTTCTCGGCTGTCATGATGTGGGCGCTGCTGGCGCTGCTGACTGCTGCGTCTGGCGCGGTGCCGCCGTTCCAGCTTTCGGCACTGACCTTCGCGATAGGCACCGCCGTCGGTCTTGCCATGCGGGTCGTCTCGCCGCCTGCCGCCCATCCGCCGATCCCGCCGGTGGTCTGGCTCATCGGAATCGCCGGCCTCTTCGGCTACCACTATTTCTACTACACGGCGCTGCGAAACGCCCCGGCGGTCGAGGCCAGCCTCATTGCCTATCTATGGCCACTGCTGATCGTCGTCGGCTCGGCACTCCTGCCGGGCGAGCGCCTTCGCTGGTACCATCTCGCAGGTTCCGCGCTCGGGCTTGGCGGCGCATTCCTGATCGTCACCCGTGGCGGCAGCCTCTCCTTCGACGCCCAGTATGCGTTCGGCTATGCAATGGCAGGGCTCTGCGCGGTCACATGGTCTGCCTATTCGCTGCTGTCGCGCAGATTCCCCGCAGTGCCGACGAGCGTGGTGACATGGTTCTGCGCCGCCACTGCGGTCCTCTCGCTGCTCTGTCACCTCGGCCTTGAAGAGACCGTATGGCCCGCAACGACCGGACAGTGGCTCGCCGTTATCGGCCTTGGCCTGATGCCTGTCGGCGCGGCGTTCTACGCGTGGGACCATGGCGTCAAGCATGGCAACATTCAGGTGCTCGGGGCGGCTAGCTATGCCGCTCCGCTCCTGTCGACACTGGTGCTTATCGTCGCCGGTGCCGCCGAGCCGACCGCGACGATCCTGATTGCCTGCGTGCTCATCACAGCCGGCGCCGTGCTGGCGGCAAAGTCGATGCTGTTCGGCGGATCGGAGAAGGCGTGATGCCCTTTTCAGGCGGGATCGATTCAGTTTCAAACGGCACGTTGCTCTTTTCTGCTGCAGCGGCCTTCTTCTATCTGCTCATGCAGAGCCAGGCGCCCTCCTGGCGACGCACCGCGGCCAAGACACTGTCGATTGGCCTCCTCGCGGTACTGGCTGCGATCGAAGGCGGCCCCGTCCTGCTGATCATTGCGCTGGCGCTCAGTGCGGCAGGCGATGCGTTCCTCGCTCAGGATGGTGAGAAGGCCTTTCTCGGCGGGCTTGGCAGCTTCCTGCTCGCCCACATCGCCTATGTCATGTTGTTTGGCCTCGCCGGCGGCGGCGTCGAAATACTTACCGTTCAGCCCTGGCGTCTCGGCATCCCTGTGGTCGCAACCCTTGCGGCTTTGTTGCTGCTGTTCAGGCTGATGCCGGCGGTCGGCCCGACGCTGAAGCTGCCAGTCGCGCTTTACGTTGCCGCGATCGCCGCGATGATGTGGACCTCGGCAACGGTGCCGGTGCCGATTGTCATGGTCGGCGCGGCCTTGTTCCTGGCTTCGGATTCGATCCTCGCGATCGAGAAGTTCCTGTTCCCACCCGCCTCGCCGAATCGTGCCTGGGCTGGTCCGGCGGTCTGGATACTATACTGGCTGGCGCAGGTGACGATCACGCTCGGCTTCCTCGTCCAGCCCTAGACGACTCGGCGGCCCGCGCTACACATGGATATGCAAACCCTTTCCCGCAGCCTTTGCGCGATACATCGCGTTGTCGGCCGCCAACAGCAGGGCTTGTGATCCCACCAGGGACGGGCGCGCGCAGGCGCTGCCGATACTCGCTCCGACGCTGACCTCGACGCCGTTGTCGAGTTCGAACGGCGCGGATAACTCGCCAAGCAGGCGGTCCGCGATCAACTGGCAGTCATCCGGCGTGGCCGACGGCAACAGCGCCACGAATTCGTCGCCCCCGATGCGAAACAGCGTGTCGCCCTGCCGAAGCTTGTCCTTCATCCGGCGTGCTACCGCCCGGAGCAGCTGGTCCCCGGCGTCGTGGCCATGGCGATCATTGACCGCCTTGAACCCATCAAGATCGATGCAGAGGAGGCAGTAGCGATTGTCGCCGGCAGCACCGAGAGCGTCGAGCTGCGCGCGCCGCTCCCGAAAGTGCATGCGGTTGAATAGGCCCGTCAGGTCATCGATCTCGGCTGCGCGCCGTGCCGCAGTCTCCGCCTTGACCAGACGAAGCATGCTGGCGTGGTTCTGCAGCATGAAAAGGTACAGGCTGGAGATCCACACCGCGATGAGTGCGGCAGGCACGATCATCGCATCGAAGGGCGACCGCAACAGGCCAAGCGTGAACGGCAGCCCTATCAGCAGCAGCATGAGCAGGGCATGCCGCGGCGTCGAGGCATTGCGCGACGTGACGATCGACGCCGTGCCGGTGACGATGATTGCCACGACGACTGTCAGCGCAAGATTTCCAGCTAGCAGGCAAAGATGCACCGCAACGCCAAGCGTCAGCATCCAAGCCGCGCCGAGAACAACCAGGATCTTCGAGGATCTTTGCCGCTTTTCGAGGGAGGCGTCGAGCGCCGCGATCATGACCTTCCAGCGGGCGGCGGTCAGAAACAGGTCGAGCGCGATCCAGAGCACAGGCCACCACGCGCCCGTGAAGTAGATCGCCATCAGCGCCAGCGTGACGGTGCTGGCAGGTCCGATGAGGATGACCACGCGTCGATCCAGAATTGCCTGGAACAGCTGGTCGCGTTCGAACTCGTCGTCGGTGAGGGGCGACGCGATCAGGTAATCCAGCAGGCGGTCAAACATCCCTGCCCTCCAAGGTCCGACCAAGACTTATCAGTA
>JAEZCS010000224.1 GCA_023433445.1 Pseudomonadota bacterium
GGCGTCGACCGCTTGCTCGACATGTGCCGCACCACGCTGAACGTGACCGGCGATCTGGTCGCCGCGGCCGTCATAGCAGCAGGCGACCCGGACGAGCCAGTCAGCGAGCAGCCTTTGCCGCCTCTGCCCACCAGCTGAGGCTGTGGGCAAAGTTGGAGAAACCACGGTCCAGCGCCGCGCCACCGTCACCCTGAGACTGACCCTGCTCGTCGATCGTCTGGCCGATCTGGCCGACGCTCAAACGTTCGGGAATGACCGCCATGCCCATGGCGGAAAGCGTCACGGTCCATGCGGCATGACTATTCACGCCAGCATAGCGGCCCGCTGAATAGCTGGCGATGCCCGCGGGGCGCCGATCAAATTCCTTCAGATAATGATCGACAAGATTCTTGAGGCCCGGCTGGACTCCGCGATTATATTCGCCCGCAACGAACACAAACGCGTCGGCCCCGGCGAGGCGGTCGGCGAGCGTAGCCATGGCTGGGGGCGCCTCGCCCGGCGGATAGTCGCTGTAGCGCTGGTCGAGCAGCGGCAAGCCGACCTGCATCGCGTCGATAAGTCCCGCATTGTGGCCCATCTGCTGGAAGCCATTGATGAGGTAGTCCGCGAGACGGATGCCCATGCGGCCGGTGCGATAAGAGCCGTAGAGGACGAGGATGTTGAGGGACATGGCCGAGCTTCCTTGCAGTTCGCCTGCTTGTCGCATTCGCGCGAGCATGCGTCCACCCCGTCGACCCGTCCCATGCGCGCCATGCCAGCGGATGCCGGCATGAGGCATTATATGGTCTTACCGCAGCTTTGCGATGGATAAGCCATCCTGCTTGGCGCGGGCCTTCACCGATTCCTCGCTGCGGGTCAGCGCCTTGGCGATCGCTTTTAGCGCCATGCCCTTCTTCGCCAGCGTGTGGAGCTTTTGCAGCTCGTCCGCAGTCCAGGGCTGCTTATGTCGTTCGAAGCGATCGCCTGCCATGTCGATTAATCCGCGAAAGGATCGCGCACGAGAATGGTGTCCTCGCGCTCGGGGCTGGTGGAAACGAGCGTGACCGGGCAGCCGATCAGCTCCTCGATGCGGCGGATATATTTGATTGCTTGCGCGGGGAGGTCGGCCCAACTGCGGGCGCCCGCCGTCGTGTCCTGCCAGCCTTCGATGTCTTCGTAGATCGGCTCTGCCTTCGCCTGGTCCTGCGCATGGGCGGGAAGATAGTCGTAGGCCTGGTCGCCGATCTTGTAGCCGACACAGATTTTCAGCGTGTCGAAGCCGTCGAGCACATCGAGCTTGGTCAGCGCAATGCCGGTGACGCCGGAGACGGCAACCGACTGGCGCACCAGCACCGCGTCGAACCAGCCGCAGCGGCGCTTGCGGCCGGTGACGGTGCCGAATTCATGGCCGCGTTCGCCAAGGCGCTGGCCGACGTCATTTTCCTGCTCGGTCGGGAAGGGACCGGAGCCGACGCGCGTGGTGTAGGCCTTGACGATGGCGAGGACGAAGCCCGCGCCATTGGGGCCAAGGCCGGTGCCGCTCGCCGCCGTGCCCGCCACCGTGTTGGATGAGGTGACGAAGGGATAGGTGCCGTGGTCGATGTCGAGCAACGTGCCCTGCGCGCCTTCGAAGAGGATGCGCTTGCCTTCCGCCTTCGCCTTGTTGAGCGTCAGCCAGACGGGCTTCACGAAGGGCAGGATGAAGCTGGCAATGTCGCGCAGTTCCGCCATCAAGGCGTCGCGATCGATCGGAGCTTCGTTGAAGCCGGCGCGCAGTGCGTCATGATGCGCGGTCAGGCGGTCAAGCTGCGGGCCGAGATCGTCGAGATGGGCAAGGTCGCACACGCGAATGGCGCGGCGGCCGACCTTGTCTTCATAGGCGGGGCCGATGCCGCGACGGGTGGTGCCGATCTTGCCCGCGCCCGACGCATCTTCGCGCAGGCCGTCAAGGTCACGGTGGAAGGGCAGGATCAGCGGGCAGGTTTCCGCGATCTGGAGGTTGTCGGGGGTGATCTCCACGCCCTGGCCCTTGAGCTTGGCGACTTCATCGCGGAAGTGCCAGGGATCGAGGACGACGCCATTACCGATGACGCTGAGCGTACCGCGAACAATGCCAGAGGGCAGCAGCGAGAGCTTGTAGACCTTTTCCCCGACGACGAGCGTGTGCCCGGCATTGTGGCCACCCTGGAAGCGGGCGACGACGTCGGCACGTTCCGACAGCCAGTCAACGATCTTGCCCTTGCCTTCGTCGCCCCACTGAGCGCCGATCACGGTCACATTTGCCATGGATAAAGTCCTTCCGCCCGCCACGGTGACCGGCCATGCCCTTCGACGGGACTCGGCATGCCGGTGGGATCAAACGGGCGTTTCCGCCCTATGCGGGGCGCGCGTTAGCCCTACGCCACCCCTGGGTCAAGTCAGTAGGCGCGTGGGGTCTCGCCGTCCAGCCAATGGGTGCAGCGCAGCGCCTCCCCATTTTCCTGTGGTGTGAGCGCGGCGACGGTCTGCCAGCCTTCGCCACGAAGTTGCGCGGCGCGACTTTGGTCATGGTGGAGGGGCAGGAACAGCCGCTTGGGGCTGCCCGCGCCGAAACCGGCGTCGATCAGGGGATCGGGGTAGAGGGAGAAGCCCATGGCGGGCTCTTCCGATCCATCCGCGCGGGTGATGGCGTAGCTGCCGCCCCGGCCGATCTCTCCAATGAAGCCTTCCGCGAAGATCGAGAAGCCGAACCAGTTCTGATACTCGAAACCATGGCGCTCGGTCGGATCAAGCGTCAGCGTGATGTCCCAGCCGATCGGCTTGGCGATGGCGCGCAGGCCCGCGATCCGACTGTCGATCGCGCCGCCAAGCTGGGCGCTCAGCGCTTCGAGCTTTTCCATCGCCGGGTGGAAGGGGCCGGTCGCCTCCATCAGCGGGAGATAGGCAGCAGCGGCGGGGCTGATCGCGGCGAGCGCGCCTGCATCCTTGGCGTCGAGTTCCGCGCGGACAGCTTCGATTTCATGCGCTTCAAGCGGAAGCGGCCCCGTCGCAAGGCTGTCGATCAGGTCCGGCAGGGTGAAATCGATGGTGATGCCGGTGACCCCAGCAGCCTGCAACGCTTCGATCGCGACATTCACGATCTCGACTGCCGCCGAGACGCTGTCGCTGCCGATGAGCTCAGCGCCGACTTGCAGCCGCTCACGCTCCGGGCGGAGCTGGTTCGCCTTCAGGCGGATTACGGGGCCGCCATAGGATAGGCGGAGCGGTCGCGGCGCGCTGGCAAGGCGGGTGGCGGCAATGCGGCCGACCTGCGCGGTCATGTCGGGGCGAAGCGCCAGGCTGCGCTGTGACACCGGATCGATCGCGCGGACGAGATCCTGCGCGCGCATGGATTTCAGGCGGCCGACGAGCGTTTCCTCAAATTCGGCGAGCGGCGGCATGACGCGCTCATAACCGTGCGAGGCGACCGTATCGAGCACGCGGCGCGCGAGGCGCGCGGAGGCTTCGGCCTGCGGCGGCAGGCGGTCGGACAGTCCTTCGGGGAGGAGGCCGGGGGGGATGCTGGCGCTTGTGGTGGACATGGGGCTGGCCTTTAGCACCATCGCCCAGTTTTTCCAGCCTCCGTTCGGTCGCGATTAGATCGAACCGAACGGAGACAAGAAAGCAAGATCAGGCGAACTTCAGCAGCTTCACCGTCTTGACGCCTGCAAGCTGACAGATGTCGTTCAGCACGGCTTCGCTGACCGCGCCGTCGACCGACAGCAGCAGCACGGCTTCGCCACCCTGGCTGCGACGGCCGAGGTGGAAGGTGCCGATGTTGACGCCTGCCTCGCCCAGCGTCGAGCCGAGACGGCCGATGAAGCCCGGTGCGTCCTGGTTGACGATGTAAAGCATGTGGCCTTCAAGGTCCGCTTCGACCTTGATGCCGAACAGCTCGACAAGGCGCGGGCTTCCGTGACCGAACAGGGTGCCTGCAACCGACTTGTCGCCGCCCTCGGTTTTCACCGTGACGCGAACGAGGGTCTGGTAGTCGCCTTCGCGGTCATGGCGCACTTCGCGCACGTCGAGGCCGCGCTCCTTCGCGAGGAAGGGCGCGTTGACCATGTTCACCGTGTCCGAATAGACGCGCATCAGGCCAGCGAGCACCGCAGCAGTGACCGGCTTCTGGTTGAGTTCGGCGGCATGGCCCTCAACCTCGACCGAGACGCCCTGGATCTTGTCACCTTCCAGCTGGCCGACGAGGCTGCCCAGCTCTTCGGCAAGCGCCATATAGGGCTTGAGCTTCGGCGCTTCTTCCGCCGACAGGCTCGGCACGTTCAGGGCGTTGGTGATGCCCCCATCGAGCAGATAGTCGCTGAGCTGTTCGGCGACCTGAAGCGCGACATTGACCTGCGCTTCATCGGTCGATGCGCCCAGATGCGGGGTGCAGATGAAGTTTGGCGTGCCGAACAGCGGCGATTCCTTCGCCGGTTCCTGCACGAACACATCGAGCGCGGCGCCAGCGACATGGCCCGAATCCATCGCTTCCTTGAGCGCGGCTTCATCGATGAGACCGCCACGCGCGCAGTTGATGATGCGCACGCCCTTCTTGGTCTTGGCGAGGTTTTCACGGCTGAGGATGTTACGGGTCTGGTCAGTCAGCGGCGTGTGCAGCGTGATGAAGTCCGCCTTTGCCAGCAGCGTGTCGAGATCCGCCTTTTCCACGCCCATTTCGACGGCACGCTCCGGGGTCAGGAACGGATCGAAGGCGACGACCTTCATCTTGAGGCCGAGCGCGCGGCTGGCGACGATGGAACCGATATTGCCCGCGCCGATCAGGCCGAGCGTCTTGCCGGTGACTTCCACGCCCATGAAGCCGTTCTTCGGCCACAGGCCCTGCTGGGTCTGGGCGTTGGCTTCCGGCAGCTGGCGGGCGAGCGCGAACATCAGCGCGATGGCATGTTCAGCGGTGGTGATCGAGTTGCCGAACGGGGTGTTCATGACCACCACGCCCTTGGCCGAGGCGGCCGGGATGTCGACATTGTCAACCCCGATGCCGGCGCGGCCGATGACCTTGAGGTTGGCCGCGTGGTCGAGAATGTCCTTGGTGACCTTGGTCGCGCTGCGGATGGCGAGGCCGTCATATTGGCCGATGATCGCCTTCAGCTCGTCCGGGGTCTTGCCGGTGATTTCATCGACCTCGACGCCACGTTCGCGGAAGATCGCGGCGGCGCGGGGGTCCATCTTGTCGGAAATAAGTACCTTGGGCATGACGAATTGCCTTTCTTGCAATTCGTCATCCTGACGAAAGTCAGGATCTCAGGAGGTGAAATCGTACCTGGAGGCCTGAGATCCCAGCCTTCGCTGGGATGACGGAGATATTGGGATTTGGTTCAAGCAGCCTTGGCGGTGGCGTAGGCCCAGTCGAGCCAGGCCCCAAGCGCTTCAATATCGGCGGTCTCTACCGTCGCGCCGCACCAGATGCGCAGACCCGCCGGAGCGTCGCGATAGCCCGCGATGTCATAGGCGGCGCCTTCCTTTTCGAGCAGGCCAGCCATGCTCTTGATGAAGGCTTCGTCCGCGCCCTCGACCGTCAGGCAGACGCTGGTGGTCGAGCGGGTGGCGGGATCGGCGGCGAGATGGCCAAGCCAATCGCGCTCCTCGACGATCTTGCTGAGCGCCGCGGCATTGGCGTTGCTGCGCGCGATCAGGCCCTGAAGGCCGCCCAAGGACTTGCCCCATTCCAGCGCGAAGATCGCATCTTCGACCGCCAGCATGGAGGGAGTGTTGATCGTTTCGCCCTTGAAGATACCTTCGGCGAGCTTGCCCTTGGCCATCAGGCGGAAGACCTTTGGCAGCGGCCAGGACGGGGTGTAGCTCTCCAGACGCTCGACCGCGCGGGGGCCGAGGATCAGGACGCCATGGCCACCCTCGCCGCCGAGAACCTTCTGCCAGGAGAAGGTGGCGACGTCGATCTTGGTCCAGTCGATCTCGTACGCGAACACAGCGCTGGTGGCGTCGGCGAAGGTCAGGCCTTCACGGGTCTCCGGGATCCAGTCGGCATTCGGCACGCGCACGCCCGAGGTGGTGCCATTCCAGGTGAAGAGCACGTCATGGGCGAAGTTCACACCGTTCAGGTCAGGCAGTTGGCCATAGTCGGCGCGGACGATCGTGGGATCGAGCTTCAACTGCTTGGCGGCGTCCGTCACCCAGCCCTCACCGAAGCTTTCCCAGGCGAGCGTAGTCACCGGGCGGGCGCCCAGCATCGTCCACATCGCCATTTCGAAAGCGCCGGTGTCGGAACCGGGAACGATGCCGATGCGGTGGGTGTCGGGAAGGTTCAGAAGCTCGCGCATCAGGTCGATGCAATAGGCGAGACGGGTCTTGCCGATCTTGGCACGGTGCGAGCGGCCGAGGGATTCAGCGCTCAGCTTTTCGGCGGCCCAGCCCGGAGGCTTGGCGCAGGGACCGGAAGAGAAATAGGGGCGTTCGGGTTTTTTGGCCGGCTTGGTGGCGGGCTGGGCCGCGGGCGCAATGGTGGCGTCGGCGGCAGTCGTATCAGTCATGTACGCTTCTCCTTGCAGAGAGCTCGCGCGGCGTTGGGACCGCGTGGCCCGCTCGCCGCCCTAAAGATCGTGGGCCAAGAGTCAAGCGGCCAATGAGTCCAGCCGAATGGCGTGATGCGATGAACCGATGCGTTCGTTAACCCACAGAGCCGCAGATCGTGCTAGATGGATGCACATGATTGAGCGGGTTAGGGGGACAGCTGCCAGAACAGCGGTGAGGCGTCGCGCGGGTCAGGCGATGCTGCTGGCATCATGTGTGGCGTTGGCATCGTGCAGCGGCGATCTCGTGCCGCGAGGCCGGGTGGAGCGCCCATCCAAGCCTGTGAAGAGCGCCCGTCCTGCCGCGCCGCCGTCGATGGAGTTGCGGCAGTGCCTGGTGAAGCTGCAATCGCAGTCCGTGCTGTTCCAGCCCCTGCCCGACCAGACTTTCGGCGGCGGCTGTTCGGCGTTGGGCAGCGTCAAGCTGCTCGACATCGGCGTCCCCGCCACCAATTTGGGCGCGATGACATGCGGGCTGGCGGCGAACTTCGCGGCTTGGGCCCGCTACGGCGTGCAGCCTGCCGCGCGGCTGATCCTGGGTGCGGAGATCGAGAAGATCGAGACGTTCGGCACCTATAATTGCCGCCCGATCGCGGGAAGCGGCAAGCTGTCCGAACATGCGCACAGCAATGCGGTCGATGTGTCCGCCTTCGTGCTGTCGGACGGGCGGCGGATCACCATCGAACAGGGATGGAATGGCGACCGGCAGACGCGGCAGTTTCTGGAAGTGGTCAAAGCGAGCGCCTGCAAGCGATTCCGCACGGTGCTGAGCCCGGACTATAATGTCGCGCATCGCGATCATTTTCATTTCGATATGGGAGGGCGGGGTGGCTTTTGCCGCTGACCGCCCTAAGTTGAGTTGAATGACAAGAAAAGAAATCGAAGAACGTAAATTCCGTCCAGCCCGGCAAGAAGCCGCCGATGCCCAGAAGAGCGTGGGCACCCCCCAGACAAACAGCGCCGCCTATCGGCTGGCGTTTCAGGACAGCGAGTTCCTGCTGCGCGAGGATCTGCGGCCTGTGCGGTTCCAGCTGGAACTGCTGAAGCCGCAACTGCTGATGGACGAGGCGAAGATCGAGTCCACCTTTGTCTTCTATGGTTCAGCGCGTATTCCCGAGCCGGAACAGGTGCAGGCGCGGATCGACGCCGCCACGACACCTGACCAGCAGCGGATCGCGGAAAATCTCGGCAAGAAGGCGCGCTATTATGAAGAAGCGCGCAAGCTGGCGCGGATCGCGGCGCAATATCCCGCGAATGAAGCAGGGTGCCGCCACTTCGTGGTCTGCTCCGGCGGCGGCCCGTCGATCATGGAGGCAGCCAATCGGGGCGCAGCCGACGTCGGCGCGCAAACGATCGGGATGAACATCGTGCTGCCGCACGAGCAGGCGCCCAATCGGTTCGTCACGCCGGATCTGAGCTTTCAGTTTCACTATTTCGCCCTGAGGAAAATGCATTTCCTGCTGCGCGCGAGGGCCCTGGCGGTGTTCCCCGGCGGGTTCGGCACGTTCGACGAGATGTTCGAATTGCTGACGCTGATCCAGACGGGCAAGATGAAGCCTATTCCGGTGCTGCTGTTCGGGCGGGAGTTCTGGACCCGTGTAGTGGATTTCGAAGCGCTGGCGGATGAGGGGGTGATTTCGCCCTCGGACTTGAACCTGCTGACCTGGGTCGAGACGGCCGAGGATGCATGGAAGGCGGTACAGACTTTTTATCAGGACAGCGAAGCGCCGAATTGTGGGTGAGGGCGCGCTGCTCCCCTACTCCCTCATCCAACTTCGCCTGAGCCCTTTGGGCTAAGGCTCCATATGCTTCTCCTCCGGGGGAGAAGGGTTGTGGGTTGCCCTTGTCAGCGTGGGAGACTAGGGCGCGGCCATGCTTGCCGCGCTTGATCATGTCGATTGCTGGATCTTCGATCTGGACAATACGCTGTACCCGGCGAAGGCGGACCTTTTCGCGCTGATCGACGTGAAGATGGGCGAGTTCATCCAGGGGTTGCTGGGGTGTGACGCCGACATCGCCAAGGCTACGCAGAAGCGCTACTTCATGGATCATGGGACTACGCTCTCCGGCCTGATGCATCACCATGGCATCGAGCCGCGCGAATTCCTGGATTATGTGCATGACATTTCCATGGATCGGTTGGAAGTCGATGAGGCGTTGAACGCCCATATCGCCGCGCTGCCGGGACGGCGGCTGATCTTCACCAACGGCGATGCCGATTATGCTCAACGGGTGCTGGACAGACTAGGCCTGGGCCAGGCGTTCGAGCTGATCCACGACATCCATGCCTGCCAATATGTGCCCAAGCCCGATCCGTCAGGCTATGCCGAGCTGTGCCGGGTGCATGGCGTCAATCCTGGCCGTGCCGCCTTTTTCGAGGATATGGCCCGCAACCTGAAGCCTGCCAAGGCGATCGGCATGAGGACCATCTGGGTGAATAACGGATCCGAGGCGGGCAATCATGAGCATCACCCGGATTTTATCGACTTCGAAACCGACCATCTGACGCCATTTTTGGCCGACATCATTGGGGAAAGACCATGAGCCAAGACCTGATCGCCACCATCGACGCCGCCTGGGAGGACCGGGCCAATGTGAGCCTGACGACGCAGGGCGAGGTCCGCCAGGCCGTCGACAAGGCGCTGGCGATGCTGGACAAGGGCGAGCTGCGCGTGGCGGAGCCCACCGCGTCAGGCTGGCAGGTCAATCAGTGGGCGAAGAAGGCGGTGCTGCTGTCCTTCCGCCTGAACGACAATGCCATGATCGACAATGGTCCGGGCGCAGGCCACTGGTGGGACAAGGTGCCGAGCAAGTTCGCAGGCTGGGACGAAGCGACATTCCGCGCCGCCGGTTTCCGGGCGGTTCCTGGCAGCTTCGCCCGCGCCGGTTCGCATATTGCCAAAAATGTCGTCCTGATGCCGAGCTTCGTCAATATCGGCGCGTTCGTCGATGAAGGCACGATGGTCGATACCTGGGTGACGGTCGGCAGCTGCGCGCAGATTGGCAAGAATGTCCACCTGTCGGGCGGCGTTGGCATCGGCGGCGTGCTGGAGCCGTTGCAGGCCGATCCCGTCATCATCGAGGATGACTGTTTCATCGGCGCGCGGTCGGAAGTCGTGGAAGGCGTTCGGGTCGGCAAGGGTTCGGTGCTCTCGATGGGCGTTTTCATCGGCCAGTCGACCAAGATCGTGGATCGCACGACGGGCGAAATCTTCATGGGCGAAGTGCCACCTTATTCGGTGGTCGTACCGGGATCGCTGCCTGGCAAGGCTTTGCCCGACGGCACGCCGGGGCCGAGCCTCTACTGTGCGGTGATCGTGAAGCGCGTTGATGCGCAGACGCGGTCGAAAACCGGGATCAACGAGCTGCTGCGGGACTGATCTCTCTCATCGCCCCTCCCCGCTCGCGGGAGGGCTTATAAGATGGGCGTCGCTCGCCTACATTCCCCCGATGCCGCCATCCACGCCCGACAACACCCCCATCCCGCCTGTCTGGGCGACGCTTCGGCGGTTTCTTCCCTATCTCTGGCCATCAGACGCTCCGCACCTGCGGCGGCGAGTGTCCATTGCCATGCTGCTGGTGGTGATGGCGAAGGTCATCAGCCTGGTGATGCCCTTCGCCTACAAGGCGGCGATCGATCGCATGACGCCGGGGCTGGAACCGGGCGTGGCGCTCGCCATCGCGCTGGTCGTCGCCTATGCGGGCGCGCGGTTCGGCAGCGTGCTGTTCGACAATTTGCGCAATGCGGTGTTCGAACGTGTCGGACAGGAAGCCGGCCGGCGGCTGTCCGACGATGTGTTCGTCCACCTGCACCGGCTGTCGCTGCGCTTTCATCTTGATCGCAGAACGGGCGCGGTCACCAAGATCGTTGAGCGCGGCACGAAAAGCATCGACACGATGCTCTACTTCCTGCTGTTCAATATCGCGCCAACGGTGCTGGAGCTGGCGGCGGTCTGCGTCATATTCTTCGTCAAATTCGGTCCGGGACTGGTGGCCGCGACGTTGGTGATGGTCGGGCTCTACATCTGGTTCACCCGCATGATCACCGAGTGGCGGAATCAGCTGCGCCGCGACATGGTGGACATGGATACCAACGCGGTCGCCCACGCGGTCGACAGCCTGCTCAATTTCGAGACAGTCAAATATTTCGGGGCCGAGGAACGCGAGGCCGCCCGTTATGGCAACGCTATGCGCCGCTATGCCAATGCGGCGGTGAAGTCCGAAAACAGCCTGGCCTGGCTCAACATCGGGCAGTCGCTCATCACCAATCTGATGATGGCGGGCGCGATGGGTTACACGGTGTGGGGATGGAGCAAGGGCAGCTTCACAACCGGCGACGTGGTCCTCGTCAACACATTGCTTAGCCAACTATTCAGGCCGCTGGACCTGCTGGGTATGGTGTACCGCACGATCAGGCAGGGCCTGATCGATATGGAAGCGATGTACAAGCTGATCGATACCGAGGCGGAGATTGCCGACGCGCCGGGCGCTCCGATCCTGCAGGTGAAGAGTGGCGAAGTGTGCTTCGACCATGTCCGGTTCGGCTATGATCCCGATCGGGAAACCCTGCATGATGTCAGCTTCACCGTACCGGCAGGAAAGACGCTGGCCATTGTGGGCCCTTCGGGAGCCGGGAAGTCGACCATCGCGCGGACGCTGTTCCGTTTCTATGACATTCAGGGCGGTCGCATCCTGATCGATGGACAGGATATTTCCAGAGTGACGCAATCCTCGCTGCGCGCGGCGATCGGGATCGTGCCGCAGGACATGGTGCTGTTCAACGACACGGTCGGTTACAATATCGGCTATGGCCGTGCGGGCGCCAGCCAGGATGAGATCGAGGCGGCGGCCAGGGCAGCGTCGATACATGATTTCATCATGCGCATGCCGCAGGGCTATGACACGCGCGTCGGCGAGCGGGGCCTCAAGCTTTCCGGGGGCGAGAAACAGCGGGTGGCAATCGCGCGCACCCTGCTCAAAGACCCACCGGTGCTGGTGCTGGACGAAGCGACAAGCGCGCTCGACAGCCGGACGGAAACGGAAATTCAGGATGTGCTGCGCAGCATCTCTCGCAAACGGACCACGTTGGTGGTCGCGCACCGCCTGTCGACCGTCGTGGACGCCGACGAGATCATCGTGCTGGATCAGGGAAGGATCGTAGAGCGCGGCCGCCATGCGGATCTGGTGCGGGCCAATGGGCTCTACGCCACCATGTGGACGAGGCAGGCGACGGAGCGGGAGGATATGCCGGCCGAGCCTGTGATAGAGGATGATTTTTCAGGGTCGCAGCCTGCATTGTCGGCCCGGTGAGGGGTCTGGGGATGATGCAGACGACCCGGCGGCGTTGCTGGGAAGGGATGAACTGCCCTTAGTCCATCAGGAACGGTGCCGCGACGTCAGCCGGCACACGCAGGATACGGCCGCTTTCCTTGTCGATGATGGCCCAGGTCGACCTGGCGCTGACCTTGACCTTGCCATCGGGACCGGTGAATTCCATGTGCCGGTCGAACCGAGCGCCCTTGGGTCCTTCCGGGATCCACGTCCGAACGGTAACGCTATCCCCTTCCCTGACATTGCCGCGATAGTCGATCTCGTGCCGGGTCACGACCCAGACATAGGCGTCGAGATGTTCGGGCGCGGCGTCGCGGGTCCAATGTTCGGTCGCGACCTGCTCCATCCACTGCACCCAGACGGCATTGTTCACATGGCCGAGCATGTCGATATGCTCAGGCCCTGCGGTGATGTGGGTGGTGTAGGTGGAGGACATCAATCCTCCACGCCGAGCTGCCAGAGGATGAACGTGAATTCCTCGGCCGTTTCCTGCAGGCTTTCGAACCGGCCCGATTTGCCGCCATGGCCTGCGCCCATATTGGTCTTGAGCAGCAGGATATTCTGGTCGGTCTTGGTCGCGCGTAGCTTCGCCACCCATTTGGCCGGTTCCCAATAGGTGACGCGCGGGTCGTTCAGACCAGCGGTAACGAGCAGCGGCGGATAGGATTGCGGCTTCACATTGCTGTAGGGATCATAGGCGAGGATGGTTTCGAACGCGGCCTTGTCCTCGATCGGGTTGCCCCATTCAGGCCATTCGCCCGGCGTCAGCGGCAAGCTTTCATCAAGCATGGTGTTGAGCACATCGACAAAGGGAACATGCGCGACGACCGCGCCCCAAAGGTCAGGATCGGAATTGATCACGGCGCCCATCAACTCGCCGCCCGCCGAGCCGCCGGAAATGCTGATCCGGCCCTTTGAGGTATAGCCGCGATCGATCAGCCCCTTGGCTACGTCGACAAAATCGTTGAAGGTGTTGGTGCGCTTCTCGAGCTTGCCGTCCAGATACCATTGCTGGCCAAGATCGTCGCCGCCCCGGATATGGGCCAGGGCAAAGGCGAAGCCCCGGTCGAGCAGCGACAGGCGGCTTGTCGAAAAGCCGGGCTCCATCGCGATGCCATAGGCGCCATAGCCATAGAGGTGGAGCGGCGCGCTGCCGTCGCGGGGCAGATCCTTGGGATAGACGATCGACACCGGGATCGGCGTGCCGTCGCGCGCGGGGATCGTCAGCCGCTCGGTCGCGTAGCGGGTGGCGTCATAGCCGGAGGGGATTTCCTGGACCTTCAGGACCTCAAGCTCGCCGGTGGCGAGATGATAGTCATAGATGGTGTCCGGCGTGACCATGGATTCATAGCCGATGCGCAGCTTCGTCACATCATATTCGGGGTTGTCGTCGAGCGAGGCCGAATAGCTCGCCTCCGGAAAAGGCAGTCGCTTGGGCGAGTGGGTCGCGTAATCGCGCAGCTCGATCTGGTCGAGGCCGTCCTGCCGCCCTTCGGTGACGTAAAAGCCTTTGAACAGAGTGAAGTCGGTCAGGTAGAAATGCGTGTCGGCGGGGATCACTTCCGACCATTCGCCCGGAGCATCCAGCGACGCCTTCACCAGCCGGAAATTGGGGTGCGTGTCGTTGGTGCGGATGTAGAGCGTGCCTTCATGCTCATCGACGTCATATTCACGCCCCGGCTTGCGCGCGGAGACGAGCAGCGGCTTAGCCAGGGGGTTGTCGGCAGGGAGGAGCCAGCTTTCGGTGGTGACATGGTCGCCAGTGGCGATGACGATCCATTTTTCCGATGAGGTGAGGCCCACCGACACGCGAAAGCCGTCATCATCTTCATGGAAAAGTTCGACATCGCTTTCGACCGGTTGGCCCAGCCAGTGCAGGCGCGCATTGTCGGTGCGCCATTGATCGTTGGCGATGCCGTAGAGCAGCCCCTTGCTGTCGCTGGTCCAGACGAGCGAGGACAGCGTGTCGGGGATGACCTCGGGCAGGATTTCGCCCGTGAACAGGTCCTTGATCCGAGCCTCGAAGCGTTCCGACCCATTATTGTCGATGGCGTAGGCGAGATAGCGGCCGTCCGGGCTGACCGACAGCGCACCCAAGCGGAAATATTCATGCCCCTCGGCCAGCGACGGCTCATCAAGGATCAACTGATCTTCGCCGCCCGCCACGGGACGGCGATACCATTTGCGATATTGCGCGCCGGTTTCGAACGCCCGCCAATAGACATAGTCGCCGTCCTTTTGCGGCACGGAGCTGTCGTCCTCCTTGATGCGGCCCTTCATCTCCGCAAAAAGCGCGTCGGTCAGCGGCTTGTGCGGCTGCATGGCGCTTTCGAAAAAGGCGTTTTCCGCCTCCAGATAGGCCAGGACATCCTTGTCCTTCACGTCTGGATAGCCCGGATCGCGCAGCCAGGCCCAATGGTCTTCCACCGTGATCCCATGGCGCGTGAAGCTGTGCGGGCGGCGAATGGCGGAAGGAGGCATGCTGTTTACGGTCATTCAAGGTCCTGATTCATGTGCCGGAGGCGTGCTGGCATAAGCGGCTGCGCCTGCTTATGTTGGCGGCAACCTGCCCTGCGCAAGGGTTCTCGATCAAGGAAATGCGATGTCTGTCCATGAAGACCGTCTGAAAGCCCTGCGTGAGCAATTGGTGCGCGAGCGGCTGGACGGTTTCGTCGTACCGCTGACCGATGAGCATATGAGCGAATATGTCGGCGAATATGCGCAGCGCCTGGCCTGGCTGACCGGCTTTCAGGGATCGGCAGGAAGCGCGGTGGTGCTGCCGGAAGAAGCGGCGATCTTCGTCGATGGGCGCTATACGCTGCAAGTGCGCGAACAGGTGGATGCCGCCCATTGGCAGTTTGAAAGCGTGCCGCAGACCTCCGTCGCGGCCTGGCTTGGCGTTCACGCGCCGCAGGCTGGGCGGATCGGCTATGATCCCTGGCTGCACACCCGCGCATGGGTGAAGGCAGCGAGCGAGGCGCTGGCGGAACGCGGGGCGGAACTGGTGGCGGTGGAGACCAATCCGGTGGATGCCGTGTGGCCCGACCGCCCGGCCCCCAGCGACGCACGGCTGGTGGTCCATGAAGACCGCTATGCTGGCCGTAGTGCTGCGGAAAAGCGGCAGGCGATGGCGGACTGGCTGACAGGGAAGAAGGCGAATGCCGTGGTGCTGTCGGCCCTGGATTCCATCGCCTGGACCTTCAACATACGGGGCAGGGATGTGTCGCGCACGCCTGTCGCGCTCGCCTATGCGATTGTGCATGCGGATGCGACCGCCGACCTCTATGTCGCGCCGGAGAAGATCGACGAGGCGGTCTTGAAGCATCTTGGCAATGCGGTGCGGGTGCATCCCCGTGCCGACTTTTCCGGCGCGTTGCAGGATATGGCCGGGAAGACGGTGGCGGCGGACCCTGAACGGGCGGTGGCGGCGATCTTCGAAGCTTTGGAAGCGGGCGGCGCGACGATTTTGCCCCTTCGCGACCCGGCCGTGCTGCCAAAGGCGATCAAGAACCCGGTGGAAATAGCCGGGCATAAAGCTGCGCAAGCGCGTGACGGGGCCGCCTTGTCACGCTTTCTCCACTGGATTGCCGTCGAAGCGCCGAAGGGTGGTGTCGACGAACTTGCCGCTGCCGCGCGTCTGGAGGCGTTCCGCAAGGATACGGGGCTGCTGGAAGACCTGTCCTTTGACACGATCAGCGGCGCTGGTCCCAATGGAGCGGTGGTGCACTATCGGGTCGAGGAAAAGACCAACCGGCCGATCGAACCCGGTTCTTTTTATCTGGTGGATTCTGGTGGTCAGTATCGCGACGGCACGACCGACGTGACCCGGACTATTGCGATCGGAACGGCCAGCGAAGAGATGAAACGCCGCTTCACGCTGGTGCTCAAGGGCCATATTGCGCTGGCCAAGGCGCAGTTTCCGATCGGCACGCGAGGTAGCCAGCTTGATGTCCTGGCACGCCAGTTCCTCTGGGCCGAAGGCCTCGATTACGCGCATGGCACAGGACATGGCGTTGGCAGCTTCCTGTCGGTGCATGAAGGACCGCAGCGCATTGCCACGGCGGGAGGCAATGACGAGCCGCTGCAACCGGGCATGATCCTTTCGAACGAACCGGGCTATTACAAGACGGGCGAATATGGGATTCGCATCGAAAATCTGGTGCTGGTCGAAAAGCGCGATGTGCCTGGCGCCGAGCGAGAGATGCTGGGCTTCGAAACGCTCACCTTCGCGCCGATTGATCGCAACGCCATTGCGGTCGACATATTGACGGCGGAAGAGCGGGCGTGGATCGACGCTTACCATGCCAAGGTCGTCGAGATTGTCGGCCCGCAGCTGGATGGCGACGCGCTGTCTTGGTTGAACCAGGCCTGCGCGCCATTGAAACTGCCCTGTTAGTCGTCGCGCCGATCATTCTCGCCTGAAGATGGCGACGGCGCGTCGCGGCTCCCGGCCTCTTCCCTCGCCTGCGCCTTGCGGCGGCGCAGATTGTCGCGCAGCGCTTGGGCCAGCCTTGCCTTGCGATCATCCTGTCCACTGCTCATCACCGCGCCAT
This sequence comes from Pseudomonadota bacterium, assembly GCA_023433445.1. GTDB lineage: Bacteria > Pseudomonadota > Alphaproteobacteria > Sphingomonadales > Sphingomonadaceae > Sphingobium. Next base: position 16,427 of record JAEZCS010000224.1, read on the forward strand.
AAGCAAATCGGCGCATCCACCGCAACCCGCCTTGACAAGCGAGGCTCACGCAGCCATAGGCCCGGCTCCGCAAGCCGAAAGGCATTGCGAGATGGTGAAAGTGCTGCCGTAGCTCAGTGGTAGAGCGCATCCTTGGTAAGGCTGAGGTCGCGAGTTCAATCCTCGCCGGCAGCACCATTTCCCGACAGACTGGAATAAATCCAGTTGGAAATACTTCCCGAATATTGATCGTTGTTACGCTAACTAAATTATATTATTCGGCTCACCTTGGAATCGGGGGATCCGGGGATGAAAGTGCGTGAGCATCAGTCCGTTGCACATGAGGTTTTGACCTTTCTTCAGCGTCAAAGCCTAGCGCCTACGCCGCAAAATTATGCGATCGGCTATGTGCTGCTGAGCGGCTCCAGTGAAACGCTGTCCAAAGCGGTCAACGATGCGACCGATGGCGGCATAAGGATGAGCCAGCAGCAGGCGGACGACATCTTCATGCGCTGTGTCGGCAATCTGGGCAGTGCTGGCGGCGCGCAGGCGACCGATGCGCTCAGGAACCAGACCCGCCACCAACTTCTTCGTCTGGCAGAGGTGGCAAACAGCGCGGCCGAGCGGACGGGCGATTTCAACCGTGACCTCAGCAGCGGCTATGAAAAGCTTGCGGACAAGGATGCTGCCGGGATCGGACTGATCATTTCCGACATGATCGAACGTTCATTGCGGGCCGAACAGGATCTCGCCGCAGCCGCGAAAGAGGTCGAAGTTCTCCGGCAGGAACTCGACACCGCGCGCCATGATGCCAATCTCGATGCTCTGACGGGCCTTCCCAACCGCCGTGCGCTGGAAGCTGCGATGGACCGGCTGCAGAAAGGAAAGCACCCTTTTGCAGTGGCGATTTGCGACGTCGACCATTTCAAGCGGGTGAATGATCGATATGGCCATGCGGTCGGCGACCGGGTGCTCAAGCTGGTCGCCACTTCCCTCGTGGAAAGCTGCGGCGGGCAACTGGTGGGCCGCTGGGGCGGTGAGGAGTTTCTGATTATCGTGCAGGGACTTGGCCCCGACGACACGGTCGAGTTGGTCGATGAAGCCCGCCGCGGACTTGGACAACGCGCCTTTAGACTGCGCGAAACCGACGAGCCGATGGGGGCAATCACCTTCTCGGCCGGCATTGCGCGCGTTGACGAAGGCGCAGCGTGGAGCAACGCGCTCAATTCAGCCGACGGCGCCCTGTACCGCGCAAAGGCTCAGGGTCGTAACATGGTTCTCAAAGGATGAACGCCAGGCGCTGATGGCCAACTCCTCTCCAGACCAACTGCGCGCGTCAGGAGAGCGGCTTTGGCAGCCAGCTGAGATCCTGCGCCAGCGTCCGGAACGGCACGCCGCCCAGCTTACGCAAGGCAGGAATGTCGAGCAGTTCGATCATGTGACCGTCCCGCAGGATCAGCTTCTTGTCCTCGAGCGTCCGGAAAACCCGGTTTACGTGAACTGCGGTCAGGCCGATGACATCACCGATCTGCTCCTGCGTCAATGGATGTTCGAAGCGCGGCCCGATACCCGGTTGGATGACATTCAACCGGCTGTGCAGATGAACCAGAAGGTCGGCAAGACGGCATTCGGCAGAGGTCCGGCCGATCGAACAGAGCCGGTCCATCAGCATGACGCGCTCCTGCTGCACACTGAGAAACATGAGGGCCGCCATGTGTGGGGCACGCGTGAAAAGGCTGCCAAATGCTGACAAGCTGATCGAACGCAGCTTTACGGGCGTGAGCGCCGTCAAGGTTTCCGCCGCCCTGTCGAGCGCCATGCTGGGTGTGCCCAGCATATCGCCGGGCAGATGCACCTTCAAAATCTGCCGACCGCCATCGGCCAATGTCATGCTGCTCAGCGCCCAGCCATCCAGTAGCAGATAGACAGACTGCGGAATGTCTCCTTCGCGCCGGATCGTCCGGTTCCGCGCGATTTGCTGAACCGGACCAGCCAGGCTGTAAAAGATTTCAAGTTCTGCCGGGCTTGGCGAGCGAAATTCAGCCAGTCGGGCGTGCGAGAAAGCTAGGGGAGAAGAGTCGTCAGAAACTGCGCGCACGGAACCTCGAAACGGATCATTGCGGCCGCTGTAGCAAAGCGCAGGCTCCCCCTCTTTAAAATGGAGCAAGAAGAGCGAAATTCAGCGGGAGAGGGAGAGACCGATCCAAAAGGTCCGGGGCGTCCCAAGATCCTCCGATACGCCCGCGCTGCCGGTGACACGGCGAGTCAGCACTTCTTGATCAAACACATTCTCGCCTCGCGCAATCAACTCCATGCCGTGCCCGATCGGCAAGCGAGCAACCGCATCAACGGTAACGGCGCCCGGCAGGCGGTCGGCATGCAAATCATCTTCATATTGGGAAGAAACATAACGCAATGTTGCGGACAGGTTCGGCCCCTGCTGCGGCTGCCAAGCCATCGTGGCGCTGGCAGCGTGGCGTGGGGTCTGGGCCGGGGCCAGACCGTCGAACAGACTGCCCGGCGCGCGAACACTACTGTGGCTGTAAGCATAGGAGGCGGCCAGCGACATCGCGCCCACGCGGCCATTGGCGGTCAGTTCGATACCCTTTGCGACGATGGCATCCACATTCTCGCGCCTGCGGAGATTAGTACCGACCGTGACATTGGCGACGGCATCGTCGAGCCTGTTGTAGAAGGCTGTGGCGGAGAGCGAGAGTCTTTCAAGGAGATTGAGGTCAATGCCAGCCTCCAGCCCCTTCAGTTTTTCGGGTGCCAGACCGGCGTTCGCCTGCGTCGTGACGGGAAAGACGACGAAGGGCCGGTAAAGCTCGTTGAGCGTGGGCAGGCGGAAGCCGGTATAGGCCGCCCCGCGCAGGGCGATACCCTTGTCGACCTGGAGCAAAGCGCCCGCACGCGCTGACGTCTCCCAGCCGGACCAGTCTTTAAAGTTGCTGCTTGCTGCGGGGGGGTCAGCCACGCGGAAAAAGCCGTCGCTGATCGTCCAGCGGTCCGCCCGCACCCCGCCCGTCAGAACAAGGCGCCCGAGGGTCCAGTCGTCTTCGGCAAACATGCCCACCGTGCGCTGCCGCCCCCCGGCGTGGCGGCGCGCGGTCACCAACCCGGTCGCAGCGCTGTAGGCATCTTCGAACATGTCGCCCATGGCAAAGCGGCTGTCCACGCCGACACGCAGCAGATGATCTGGCCCCACAGGCGGCCGCAGCTCGATCTTGCCGCCAGCGCCTGTCGATGGGGTGCTACGCTGATCGAGCGTTTTGCGAAAAGGCGGGTTGGATGAAATGACGATGTTCGAGAAGTTACGGGCCTGAACATAGGCCAGCGCATCGACCTGCCAACGGCCGCGCGACACATAGCGAATGCTGACGTCCTGCCCCTCGCTCAGGCTCTCAGCGCCGCGAAAGCGCAGCGTTCGATCGTCATGGAAAAGGGTCGTGCGGAATTGCAGCTCGTCACTCGCGGAAATCGGAACGACAGCACGCAGATTTGCCGACCAGCCATCATAAGCGGCAGGAACAGTCGCCGGACCGCGCTGGTCCTGGGGCGTGGTATAGAAGCCATCTCCCCTGTCCCAGCGCCCGGAGAGAGACAGGAAACCGCCACCAAGGTCGGGGCTGAAGCTGGCGGACAGTTCGGTCGCATCCCGGCTGCCATAAAGCGCAGTGGCGGACAGCGTCGGCAACTGATTACGCGTAGCGCTCGCCAACTCTATGGTCCCGGCCACAGCGCCTGCACCAAATGCGCCAACGCCGCCTCCACGGGTCACGCGCGCGGCGGAAAGCCGCTCCGGGACCAGCGCATTGAAGGGGATATAGCCGAAAAAGGGGTCGGCCATTGGCACGCCATCAAGCAGCACAAGCGTGCGGCTGGATGCATTGCCACCCAAGGCTCGCAGGCTTGCGCCCTGCGCGGACGGATTGGCGGAACGGCTGTCAGATCGCCGGAACTGCTGAAACCCCGCCACGTCGGTGAGGATGGTCTCGATCCGCCCCGATGCGCTATTGAGCAGGCGATCGCGTTCGATCTGCACCGATCCATAGGCGGGAGTGCCCGGCGGCAGGGGCAAGCCAGCACCGGTGATGACGATGCGCGCTTGGGCACCCTCATCGACCGCCGACTGAGCCAAAGCGGCGGATGGGAACAGGAGGGGCAACAGCCAAAGATAGCCAGCTTTCATGACCCAAGCCCTTAGCCATGCCCCCTCCCCCTGACAATGTGGGGAAAGTTTTGTGGCTTCAGGCCAGGGCGGAGCCTTCGCGTTTCGCCAGAAGCTTGTCGATGGTGAGCGGATAATCGCGCAGGCGGATGCCGGTAGCGTTGTAGATAGCGTTCGCAACGGCCGCGCCGGCACCGCAAATGCCGAGTTCCCCAACGCCCTTGGCCTTCATCGGCGAACTTTTGTCATCCAGTTCGTCAAGGAAAAGCACGTCCTGTTCAGGGATGTCCGCATGCACCGGAACGACATATTCAGCCATGTCATGATTGACGAAGAAGCCGAAGCGCTTGTCGACATACAGCTCCTCCATGAGCGCGGCCCCCACCCCCATGGTCATCGCCCCGATGACCTGGCTGCGTGCGGATTTCGGATTGAGGATACGCCCCGCAGCGAAAGCGCCGCCCATGCGCCGCACCCTGACTTCAGCTGTATCGATGTCGACCCCGACCTCGCAAAAATGAGCGCCGAAGGTGGCTTGCGCATAATCCTGCGTCAATTTGCCGAACTCAATCTGGTCCTCGGCCCACATGCCCCCTTCGCCCGCCAGCGCGCCAATGGGTTGCGATTGATTGCCAAGCCGCACCAGGCCGTCTTCGAACACCGCTTGGTTCGCGGGAAAGCCTGCTTTGGCAGCAAGTTTCTCACGCAGGGCGACACATGCGGCATAAAGGCCCGCCGTCGCGCTGTTCGCGCCGAACTGGCCGCCAGACCCTGCCGACTGGGGAAAGAGGCTGTCGCCCAGGCGCACCGTGACTGCGTCTATCGGCACCCCCAGCATTTCCGCGGCGGTCTGCGCCAGGATGGTGTAGCTGCCCGTTCCGATATCCGTCATGTCGGTTTCCACGACGACATGGCCGCGACCGTCGATCCCGACCCGCGCGCCGGACTTCATCACCAGATTGTTGCGGAAGGCAGCCGCCATGCCCATGCCGACCAGCCAGCGCCCGTCCCTCATCCGGCCAGGCTGCCGATCACGCTTTTCCCACCCGAAGCGTTCGGCCCCCTGTCGCAGGCATTCCACGAACTTGCGGCTGGAAAAAGGGCGATCCGGTCCCGCTTCCGGATCATATTGCACATCGTTGCGGATGCGCAGTTCGACCGGATCGACGCCAGTCGCCTCCGCCAGTTCGTCCATTGCGATTTCCAGCGCCAATAGACCCACCGCCTCACCCGGCGCGCGCATCGCATTGGCTTCCGGCAAGTCGAGCACGGCCAGGCGATGAGCGGTGAACCGATCGGCCCCGCGATAGAGCAGGCGCGTCTGCTGCGCCGCGACCTCGGGCCCGCCGCCGGGCAAGTCGCCCGACCATACCTCATGACCAATGGCGCCAATGACGCCATCCCGGTCAGCGCCGATGCGGATGCGCTGGATTGTCGCGGCCCGATGCGTGGTGTTGTTCGGGATTTGCGGACGGGCAAGCGCGACCTTCACCGGCCGCCCGATCGCACGCGCGCCCAATGCGGCGAGCAAGACATCTGCGCGAAGGAACAGCTTTCCACCAAAACCCCCGCCGATATAGGGGGTCACGACCCGGATCTTATCCTTCGGGATCTTCAAAGTGGTGGCTATGTCCTCGACGGCCCAAGCCACCATCTGGTTCGACGTCCACAAGGTCAGGCTGTCGCCGGACCAAGCCGCCGTCGTGGCATGCGGCTCCATCATCGCATGGCTCTGGTCTGGCGTCGTGTAGCTCTGGTCGATCTTCACCGCTGCCTTCGCGAAACCCGCTTCAAAGTCTCCGGCGGCCGTATCAGCCGGTCCGCCAAATCCTTCCTTTGGAACGGTGGCATGGCCCCGTTCGGCGGCAAGGTCGTAGCGCCCCTTCTCCAGACTGTAATCAATCCGCAGAAGGCGCGCTGCGTCCCGCGCGTTTTCCAAACTGTCCGCGATCACCAGCGCGACCGCCTGATCATAATGTTCGATCAGCGGGCCGCCGAGCAGATGGGCGGTGTTCCGCATGCCTTTACCGAGCGGCCCGGCATTTTGATGCGTGACGATAGCGAGGACGCCGGGCGCGGATTGAGCCGCTCGGAGGTCCATGGCATCGATCTTCCCCTTGGCGATCGCCGATCCGACGATCCAGCCATAAGCGGCCTGAGGCGCGGCGTCATGGCGCTCATAGGCATAGGGCGCCGTTCCAGTGACCTTGGCGGGCCCATCGATCCGATCGTGCGCCACACCGACGACCCGGCCGCGGTCGATAGGATTGGTGGTGGCAGGCGTATCGAACTTCATGACCGCGCCTCCTTTTGCCGGAAGAGAGATGCCAGGGTGCTGGCAACGAGCTGTTGCTTGAACGCGTTCTGCGCCGTCGGCCGGGCGTCGGCCAGCGCCGCCTCCGCAACCGCCCCGGGACCCGTGGCAGCAGCTTCCTCAGCCGCCGCAACACGCCACGGCTTGGGCGCGATCCCGCCGAAAGCGAAGCGGGACCCGCCCTGCCCGTCAAACACTGCCGCGACCGAAACCAGAGCAAAAGCGTAGGAGCTGCGATCCCGCACTTTCCGATAAACATGGCCCCCCCCGAGGGGCCTGGGCAATGTCACCGACGTGATGAGTTCCCCCGGCTGCAACCTATGTTCGATGTGCGGCGTATCACCGGGCAGCAGGTGGAAGTCAGCGATGGGTATGGAACGGCGCGTACCGTCCGCTGATACCGTATCGACGGCTGCATCGAGCAGCCGCATGGCCACGGCCATGTCGGATGGATGCTGGGCGATACAGGCGTCACTGGTGCCCACGATCGCCAGGCTGCGGCTCACTCCCTTGAGCGCTGCGCAACCGCTCCCCGGCTTCCTTTTGTTACAGGGCATGCGGGTATCATAGAAATAGGGGCAACGGGTACGC
>JAEZCS010000245.1 GCA_023433445.1 Pseudomonadota bacterium
GCACATGAGCACTGACACGACGAAGCCGGCCCACGATCACAGCCACGACCATTCCCATGATGATGGCTGCGGCTGCGGTCATGACCATCATCACCACGATCACGGACACCATCACCACGCCCGGAACGTCGCTCCGTACGTTCGCACCGGGCCCAAGGTAGGCCGCAACGATCCCTGCCCATGCGGTTCGGGCAAGAAGCACAAGAAGTGCTGTCTGGCGGCGTAAGTCGCTGATCACTCTGCGTGTTTGGGCGGTAACCATATTCGCCGCAATCTCGCGAGACGATAGGCCATCACCGCTCGAGCCGTCCGTCGTCCATGTCCAAGCTGCTGACCGTCTTACGCTGGTTTGCCATTCTGTTCCTGCTTCCCCTTGCGCTTCATGGCGCGTGGTGGATGACGCAGGACCATCCGGCGAGCTGGAGCCGGGCAGACTGGTCGAGCGCCAGCCTGCTCCAGCCCGCCTCGGCCACGCCGCAGGCGTCGGTGCGTGTGTTCAGCGCGCCGGCCGGGCGATGGAAGGGCCTGTTCTCTCATCACGCCTGGATTGTGGTGAAGGAGAAGGGCGCGACGCGCTACACGCGCTTCGATGTTGTCGGTTGGGGGAGCCCGGTGCGCACCAATGGCTGGGCGCCCGATGCTCGCTGGTATGGCAATACGCCGGAGCTGGTCGCAACCATTGACGGGCCGGAGGCGGAGAAGCTGATCCCGAAAATCCGCGCTGCGGTCGAGAGTTATCAGCATGCCCAGACAGGGGACTACCGGGTCTGGCCGGGGCCGAACTCGAATACGTTCGTGGCGACGGTGCTGGCCGCGATCCCCGAGGCTGGGATCGTGATGCCACCCAACGCCATCGGCCGGGACTTCCGCGCTCCGTTATTTGCGGGTCTCAGTCCGACCCGGACGGGGGTGCAGATTTCAGCGCTGGGCCTGTTCGGCCTCACGATTGCTTGGCAGGAGGGCATCGAGCTTAACGTGCTCGGGCTGGTGGCCGGGCTCGATATCAGGCGTCTTGCAATAAAATTGCCCGGCTGGGGACTGCTGTCACTCAGTTCATCGTCCCCAGCCGATCAGTCAAGATCGATTAGTACGCGTTCAGCTTAGGCTGACTTGTCCCACTGCAGAGGTGCAGTCGCGCCACGGTCCATCTCGTTGCGGCCGAGCGAATACTGCAGGCGGTAGATTCCGCGCAGCATGTCGCTGGATGCACCAGCCTTCTGGAAGGCGGCGTCGCTGGAGGCACCGCTGCGGGCAGCCTTCAATGCGTCGGCCTCGACGGCTTCGATCAGCACGACCCAGTCGGCAACCTGATCCGGCTGGCTGCGGAGCTTCTTTTCAGCGGTCCCGGCCTTGCTGGCCGCAGTCAGGCCTTCGAGCAGATGCACGCCAATGAGGCCGCGAGCCGTCAGGATCGCGGGCAGCACCGTTCCCGACAACGCTGCCTTGAAGGCTTGCGGATCCTTGTCGGTCTTCAGCTGGACGGTTTCCATCGCGGCGCCTTCACCACGTCCAAGACTTGTCGCCACCGAGCACAGCGTGCGGTTCGAATCGCGGAACTGGCCAAGGTTCTTGCGGGTCCAGTCGGACGGTGCGTTCAAGCGCTCAAGGTAGCCTGGCGATGACAGCACGTCCGGATCGGCGGTCTCGTAGAAGTTGAAATACGAGGGTTTCCCGCCGTCCACTGCAATGTACCGGCGGCCGCGCACGAAGCCCTGGATGCCAACGCGCTCGGGGATGTGCTCCAGGACGTGCCACTCGACGAATTCTTCGTCGCCGCCTTCCGCGATGTTGTTCCAGAAGGTCATTACGCCTGAGCCAAGCAGTGCCATGGTTGTTTCCTTGTGCGTCGATAGCGTGGACCCGATAGCCCACCGATTGGATCGGGACCATAGCCTGTTGAAAGCGACTTGTCGCCGAACGGGATGGCAGATCAGCTCATCGGCCGAACAAGGTCTCGAACCAGCGGGCACGGCGGTTATTTGAACATGCCTTCGCGCAGATTGATCCCGTATTCCAGGTAGGCTTTGAGTGCGCAGAGCATCTGCGTCCAGCCTTGGCAGTTGCCGTAAGATGCTTTGAGGCCGCCCTCGGTTTGCCGCCAGCCCTCTTCGGAGATGGACACCAGCGTACGGCCATCTTCCAGGGCTTCGAAGGTCATGGTGACGGTCGTCATGTAGCCGGGCGAGGCAGCGGCAGGCGTGGTTCCATCGCCGGCTGATCCATCGTCAGCGGCCCACCGAAGGACGATTTGCTTAAGCGGCTCCACTTTCACGACCTCAACCGGGAAAGCACCTGGGAAGTCGTGGAAATCCCAAGAGACGGTCGCGCCGGTTTCCAGACGGCCTTGCGCGCCGCCAGTCGTGAAATAGCGCGACAGTTGGGCCGGGTTCACGACGGCTTCGAAGACCTCTTCGACGGGCTTGGAGATGCGGGCCGCTACCCTGAACTTCAGGTCCATGAACTCTACTCCCTTGTGGCTTCGTGCATTATGTTATAAAAATATAACATGTCAATCGAAGGAGAAAACGATAGAATTTTCAAAGCGCTATCGTCGCCGATTCGCCGCGATATCCTGGACGTGCTCAAGGATCATCCGCAAACGACGGGCGCGCTCTGCGACCGCTTTCCGGCGCTCGACCGCTGCACCGTGATGCAGCATGTGAAAGTTCTGGAAGATGCCGA